>JAJTIB010000210.1 GCA_021300075.1 Rickettsiales bacterium | reverse complement strand
GACGTCCGGCATTTTGGAGAATACCCTACGGGCGATGCAATCGCTGGGGGCACAATCAGAGCATATTCTCGCAGCCATCGGCCCCACGATTGCCCAAGCCAGCTACGAGGTCGGGCCTGAATTTCTGGCGCGCTTCAACACGAATGAACAGGCGCGGTTCTTTATCCCCTCCCCCCGCGCGCACCATGTGCAATTCGACCTGCCCGGCTATATTGAATCCCGCCTTCATGCGGCGGGCTTGCAGCATGTCACCAATCTCGCTATGGATACACTTCCAGACGAGGCGCGGTTTTTCAGTTATCGCCGCGCAACCCTTGCACAACAGCCGGATTATGGTAGGCAAGTTTCGGCAATCATGATTCCCCCCGGCTCGGTCTCCTGACCTCGCCATGGGGCGCGCTTCGCGGCGCATGGCTGACTCGCGCTCCGGCGCTCGTATAACATAGATTAAGAGGCTGATACCATGGCGCTGATACCTTTTGATGACCGCGACGGTACGATCTGGATGGATGGCAAACTCATCCCCTGGCGGCAGGCGCAGACCCACGTGCTGACCCATGGGCTGCATTATGGCTCAAGCGTGTTTGAGGGCGAACGCGCCTACGGCGGCAAAATTTTCAAAAGCCGCGAACATTCCGAGCGTTTTCACCGTTCGGCGCAGCTCCTTAGCTTCACTATCCCCTATACGGTCGAGGAATTACTCGCCGCCAAGGAACTGGTGCTGAAAGACAATAACATCGAAAACGGCTATATCCGCCCCGTAGCCTGGCGCGGCAGCGAGATGATGGCCATCTCGGCACAGCAGACGAAAATCCATGTGGCGATTGCCGCCTGGAACTGGCCGAGCATGTATAAGAAGGATATCAAGGAAAATGGCATTCGCCTCAAAATGGCGACCTACCGCCGCCCCTCGCCCGAGACCGCGCCCTGCGCCAGCAAGGCAGCAGGGCTTTACATGATCTGCACCATCAGCAAGCACGAGGCCGAGCGCGAGGGTTTTGACGACGCGCTGATGCTCGATTACCGCGGCTATCTGGCTGAAGCCACCGGCGCTAATCTATTTCTGGTCACAAACGGCGAACTCCATACCCCCACCCCCGATTGTTTTCTGGACGGCATCACCCGCCGCACGGTGATGGATCTCGCACGCGCCCGGCAGATGAAAGTGGTCGAGCGGCATCTGAAGCCCGAAGATCTCAAGGAAACGCAGGAAGTATTTCTCACCGGCACGGCCGCCGAGATTACCCCGGTGCGCGAAATCGCAGGTCAGGTCTTCACCATCGGCCCCATCACACGGCAGCTGATGGAGGATTACCACCGCACAGTGAATGCGGCATAAAATCGCCCCGCATTGTTCAGAAGCAGGAACAGGCCGTCATTCTGATTCTGAAAGCCCGATGCGGTTGCCCTCCGAATCTTCGATCTCTGCAACAAAACCATACTCGCCGGCGGCAGTACGCGGGAATAATTCTTTACCGCCCTGCGCGACGGCTCGTTTGATCGTTTGGTGAATATCTGGCGTATGCAGGTAAATGAATACCCCATCCCGGGTGGGTTTATATACGTTTCCTTTTGCAAGGGCACCGCTGACACCTTGCTGTTTCGCATGGAAGGGCAAAAACGCCATTGCATTGCCATGAATCGTTTCAAACGTGAAATCATAACCAAAAACCGCTGTATAAAAAGCGGTGGCGCGCTTCATATCGGTGACGGGTATCTCAAAATACACTCCGGGATTAGTTTTTTTGCCCACGGATTTATTCCCTAATGTTGTTGCGTCTCAGTGCCCGCGAATATTGCAGTGCAGAAATGGCGGCGAGGATGGCCGCAATACTAAGCAGTAAATTACCCAGAATCTCAAGCGCAGGGATAGCATATACCACGGCAGAAAGCAGCGCGATGATGGCGAGCATCTGGGTGGCGGTTTTCCATTTACCGAGTCTGGAAACCGGCATGGGAATCTGGGCGAGTGCGAGATATTCCCTGAGCCCCGATACGTAAATTTCGCGCAGTAAAATCACGAGCGCCGGCAGCCACCAGACGGCTTGATCCACCAGTAAAATCACAAGAAATGTAACGACCACCAGTTTATCGGTGATCTGATCAATCATCGCCCCAAACGGTGACTGGACTTGCCATTTTCGCGCCAGATAACCATCGATGAAATCACTCGCCGCCGCCAGCGAAAAAATCCCAAGCAGGAACGGATAGCTGAGCGTAAAAGGTTGCAGCCACCAGACGCTGAGAGCGGGAACTACCAGCAACGCACGCAAGACAGACAGCAGATTGGGAGTGGATTCTTTTGATAGCATTCATCCTCGGTGGCATAGTCTGGGCCGCGTGGCAATCATCAATTCTCAACCATGAAAATAATCATAAATTACTTGCGCGGTTTTGCTGGAAATGCCGGGTACTTGCTGCAATGCGGCAAGGCTCGCCCGTTCGACCTGCGCGCGCGAACCGAAATGCAAAAGCAACGCTCGCTTACGTGCGCTGCCGATGGCAGGAATATCATCGAGCGCAGAGGAAGAGAGGTTTTTTCGACGCTTGCTGCGATGGGCGCCGATGGCAAAACGATGCGCCTCGTCGCGCAGGCGCTGGAGATAATGAAGGGTCGCGTCGCCGATGGGCAATTGAAACGGCGCATGGTTATTCATGAAAAACCATTCGCGTCCGGCATTTCGGTCCTCGCCCTTGGCAATCGCCACCAGCGTAACGCCTCCGACCCCCATTTTTTCAAGGGTTTCCGTCACGGCGGAAAGCTGCCCCTTGCCGCCATCAATCAACAGGACATCGGGACGATCTTCACCAGCCGTTGTACCCGAAAAACGCCGCCGCATGACTTCGCGCATCATGGCATAATCATCGCCCGGCGCAGTATTAACATCCTTTATGGCAAATTTGCGGTAGGCTTTTTTCATTAAACCTTCCGGAGTTGCCACCACCATCACGCCGTAAGCCTCGCGCCCCATACTATGGCTGTTATCATAAATCTCAATTCGCTCGGGCGGACGGGAGAGGTGAAATAATTGCTGCAGAGCGTCATGCTGGGCGCGCAGACTGGCCTCTTCCATCAGTCGCCGATTAAGCGCTGCAGCGGCATTAGCCAGCGCCTGCTCCATCAGGGTCTTTTTCTCGCCGCGCTCGGGCTTAAGCAGACTCACACGGCGGCGGGCGAGCAGCGACAAAGCCTCCCCCAGAAGCGGTGCGGCAGGCAGCGCATGACTTACCAGAATTTCGGGCGGGGGAGGGTGTTGCTGATAAAACTGGCCAAGAAAAGCGTCAAAAATCTCCTCCTCCGTCTCACCCGCCTGACGCGGATAAAAGATGGATTGGCCATAGGTCTGACCGCCACGCAAGAAATAAACCTGTACCGCCACACTGCCACCATTTCGCACCAGCGCCAGCACATCCGCATCTACCAGCCCTGCCGCGTTGATTCCCTGCTCCTGCTGAATTCTGGTCAGCGCCGCAATCCGGTCGCGCAGATGTGCCGCGCGCTCATATTCGCGCGCGCGACTGGCGGCTTGCATCTGTGCCGTGAGCACATCCTGCACCTGGCGGTTTTTGCCATGCAGAAATTCGGTCGCGAGCCGCTGTTGCTCGGCATATTCGGCGGCACTCACATAGCCCACGCATGGAGCGCTGCAACGTTTGATTTGATATTGCAGACAGGGGCGTTTGCGACTTTCAAAGAAACTATCCGAACAGGGGCGCAGAAGAAATGCTTTCTGCAATAGCGCAAGCGCCGCGTTCACCGCGCCCGTCGAGGCAAAAGGGCCAAAGGATTCTCCCGCCGGCGATGCTTTGCTGCGGTGCTTGTAGATACGCGGGAATTCATGATCAGAGAGCACAATAAATGGAAATGACTTGTCGTCCTTCAGTAGCACGTTGTAGCGCGGCTGATGCTGGCGTATAAGCCGAGCTTCAAGCAGCAACGCCTCAGCCTCGCTTGCAGTTTCACTCACCTCAACACGAGCGAGTTGATGCAGCATCCGCAGAATTCGGGTCGAAAGCCCATGACTGTTGGTGTAACTCTGCACACGGTTATAAAGATTCTTAGCCTTGCCGATATAAAGTGGCATGCCTTCGGCGCAGAGCATCTGATAAATACCAGGCCCATTGGGTATTTGCGGCAGAGCCGCTTTGATAATCTCAATTCCGCGCATAGGATGGCTTCTCTCGTCGATAATTTTGATGGTTATGGGATTTGGCCCCGCTTATCCACTGAATCTGTGGATAAAGCAGTGGGAAAAGACTTGGCAGGTGATGCGACCACCGTGCAACACTGGCATGTCTCGACTTTGCCTTATTTTTGAGCAGACATTAAGTTGCTGTTTTATATGATTATCATAAATGTCTGCACTGAAGATTAACAGAAAAAACCAGCAATTAAGCCATTCGTAACGGTCACGCCCGCGTTTTTTTGCCCTGTAGATAACTAATTATTCTGAACCGGTCAGATAGTGTCGTCAAACTCGCTAGGGCGCCGCGAAAACGGCGGGCTACGAGAACCGAAACGCAGTGTAGCAGCGCTACATGAGTACCGGAAGCGCAGTAAGCCGGCGTTTGCAGCAAGCCATAGTAGGGTTTCACGACACTATCTAATCCGGCTGCCACCAGCGATGGGTCGTCAGATGCAATCCGGCCGAAAGATAAATTACCTGCCCGGTTACGGATGGGCTGGCGAGGAGATAATCCACCGTGCGAATTACTTCATCCGGACTGCTCGTGCGCTCAAGCGGACTGATGGCGGCAAGGCGATCGAAGGTCGTCGCCGAATCCATGACACCAGGAATGGTCGCGCCCAGTGCAATCGTATTCATACGAATATTCGGAGCGAGTGCCGAGGCCAGCAAATCGGTCAGCGGTGCCCAGGCGAGTTTACTTGCTGTGTAGGAAAAGAAATGGTGCGAGGCGCTCCAGCCCAGCATCCCGTCGGCCAGCGCAATCACGAGTCCCGATTGGTTCGCGGGTAATTGTTTGGCAAAGGCCTGGGTAATGATAATCGGTGACAAAAGATTTGTATGAAACTGCGCCTCAAGACGCCCAGTTGTCATTGTTTCCAGCGTATCACGTTCAAAACTTGCGGCGTTATGAATGAGGAGCGTCACCGGTTTTCCCGGAAGATTGCTCAGAAGTTGCGCGGCCTGCTCCGGATTTTCAAGGTCGGCTTTGACGAGCGTCGCGTCTTGTCCCAGCGCCTGAATCTCTCCAGCCAGCTTCTCAGCTTCTG
>JAJTIB010000063.1 GCA_021300075.1 Rickettsiales bacterium | reverse complement strand
CTTAAATGCTATTCACAAATCATTCAGCAGCGAGTCTCTCAAAGTAGCCGCGCCTTAAGCAGCGGTGAAACTCGCGTTCCATCGAAATGGGATGTGCGGTGTAATGAATCCCCCCGCCCCTGTCAACAACAAAAAGGAAGAATTTTTCAAAGCGGCAAAAACGGTGGATAACGCGCAGATTAATGCAGCCGGGGGGTGGGTGCTGCTGCTTCCGGGGCGGCGCTCACAACCGCCTCCTGCCAGGAGGTTTGCGGCTGCTTTTGCGGTACGGACTCGGCCCATGATTTGCCGTCAGCGCGGCTGGTGGTTTTACTTTTTTGCTCCGCAAGCGCTTTGGCAACTTCCTGACCGATCATCGCCGTGTTGCGCTTTTGATACCAATCTGTGTTATTGGTGTTCTTTTCGGTATTAAGCCGCGTGGTATATTGGCCAACCGCCAGCGTGGCAACGCCAGAGACCACGGCCGCAATCGCCAGCGGCCAGAAAGCTGCGGTGCTGGCCGCCACCGCTGCTGGTGACAGATTGGCAATTACCGCGCCCACAAATGGAATAAAGGGTGCCGCCGCCAATGTGGCAAGTCCGCCAAGCGCCATAGTGATGCGGTTGAGATAACTATTGAGCGTCATCAGAAAATTGGTTTGCGTGTTTACCGCCACTTCTCGCCGCTTGTAACGCTGGAAGGATTCGTCGGATAAAACATCTTCCTGATTATCTTTTTTGGTCGGAGAATTTTGAGCACGCGGTGCTTCCGTAGGGGGCGTGACCTCATAGTCCTTTCCGAAGGGGAAAAGATCGAGCAGCGCGGTCATGAGATTGGTAGTTACAGCCATGCTCGCATTATACCGCAGCGAAGCCCAGGAATTATGACAATTTGGTGAAGATTCCGCACTCAGGCCTTCAGCCCCAGGAGAGCATCCAGCTCGGCTTCGCTATTCACCACCTGAAAAAACTCAGCCGTTTCGGGGCGAGCGAATTTCTCGGCGATGATATGGTTCATCAGCTCCACCAGCTTGTCCCAATAGCCATTGTGATTGAAAATCACCACTGGTTTGGTGTGCAGGTCAATCTGCCGCCAGGTGATGACCTCAAACATCTCGTCAAGCGTACCGAAGCCGCCGGGCAACACCAAAAACAAGTCCGAATTCTGATACATGATGAATTTGCGCTCATGCATCGAATCGACCAGAAACATACGGCTTAAGCCTTTATGCTCGGCCTCGATGCGGTTCAGATGGCGCGGGAACACGCCAACGACATAGCCTTTGGCTTCGAGCGCGCCATTGGCGACCTCGCCCATCAGCCCACAATCTCCGCCGCCATAGACCAGCTTGCGGTTATTTTTTGCCAGTTTCTGGCCGAAGCGTCGCGCCAGATCCAGATGTTCTTTTGCCACGGTACGCTGAGCGCCGCAGAATACGCAAATCGAATCAAAATGCATGGAAGTTCCTACTGATTTCTATTTTTATTTAATGAACGAATTTTTTGAGCAGGCAGGGGGATAGCGCGAAACGCCGTAATTTGCAACCCCCTGCCAAATTTACTCGGGCGAGGTTACCTCAGCGGCTTCTTCCCCGGAAGTCTCGTTAAGACGCCATAATGAACGCGAGGCGCGGTAGGCACAGAGTGCGGCGGCAATGTGCAAGCTCAGAACAAACAGCATTAAGCCGGCGACCATAACAACTTCCAAAAGAATAATTGATCCAACGCCGGCACTCAGCACTTCAGAGATAATCTGCGTAGTCAGTGCGGCCGTGATGATAAACCATAAAGCCGCTACAAAGCGAAGACGCTTGGCCTGAGTCAGCACCGCAACACCGGTTGCGCCCCAGTGTTTTTTTTCAGCACTCAAACGCTCCCACACTGCATCGAGCTTTTTGCGTTCGAGCCGCAATCCTTCGCGCATGGCTTCCAGACGGAGGCTTTCGCGCTGTAATTCCTTTTTCTGCTCCTCAAGCTGTTGGCGCAGATTTTTACCCGTCTGGCTGATCGCGGTAGGGTCCAATTCCTCGGCCTCGGCCAGGTCACTGTCTTCAAGCAATACATCCTCAAAGCTAGAGCCCCGCGCATTGGCGCCAAGCCAGACAACATTGCGGCACTGACTGCCGCTGAAATCGGCCTCGCGGCAATCGGCGCGGGTCAGCGAAACGTCGCTCAGCCGCGCATGATGCAAAACAGCACTACGAAACACCGCCTCTTCAAACACCGAACGCTGCCACTCCGCGCCGCTTAAAAATGCTTCACGGAAATTAGCGAATCGCGCAACACAGTCTGTCATCCGAATAGCGAAGGCTTTGGCTTGAAGAAAATTGGCGCTATCGAGCTTACATTTACGGAAACGAATACCTTCAAGATTGCCACGCGAGAAAAGCGCCCGGGTGAGGTTGCAGTCCTCAAATGCCGTGCCAAAAGCGTGGGCTTCTGAAAAATCCGCATCCTCCAGACGTGTACCTTCAAATTTTGCACCATCAAGAATAGCGTTACGGAACGAGGCGCGGGATAATTCAACCGCAGGAAAATACTGGTGGCTTAAATCAAGACCACGGAAATTGGCGCGTTTTCCAGACTGTCCGTCGGTTTCAAGCCAACGGCAATGAGCGAAGACAATTTCTTGAAGTTGCAAATCCATAGTTTTGTTCTTATCGTGGGACAATAACTCAGGATGTCCAACCCCTTCCGATGTCAGACCAATTGCATTATCTTGGCCATCGCCAGCGACTGCGTGAGCGCTTCTTGCAAGCATCGGGCAGCGAACTCCCAGATTATGAGTTACTCGAACTAATTCTGTTTGCGGCCAAACCGCGCGGCGACACGAAACCTCTGGCCAAGCGCCTACTCAAAATTTTTGGCAGCTT
>JAJTIB010000096.1 GCA_021300075.1 Rickettsiales bacterium | reverse complement strand
GCGCCGCGACTCGGAGAAAAACGTGAAACTCACGGCGCATCTCTCCGCCGCCGACGCCGCAAAATTTGAGAAATTATTTGGGATCAAGGCGAATTAGCGCAGCGCCGTCTGCACCATCTGTGGCTGCCTGACCGTGAGATAGAGAATCCCCGCCGCCATCGTGCCTTGCAACAAGGTCCAAAGCAGCGGCGTAACATTGATTTTAGTTCTATCCTGGTCGTCTTTGCTAACAACCGCTCCGGCGGAAGATAACGCACCCAACGTCATCATCCCCGCACCTACCCAGCCCAAGGCTTTATTGATGTGATGCCAATGTTCGCCTTGATTGGCGATTCCGTGTCCATTACTTTGCCTGCTATACATCGCTGCATCATTAGCAGCTCCCTGAGCTACCCGATCGTGAAGCATTTTTATTCGGTTCTGGTTAAGCGGAAGCTCATAAACACCGGAAGAGATATTTCCCGCAAACTCGCGTATCTTTGCAAGCGGCAATTCGCTGATATGAAGCTGCTTCGTCCCATTCGGATTTTCTCTAACGGCATTGAGCGTCGAGAGAATGGCGCTAAGTAAAACTTCTGGTTTTAATTTGCTGAGTTTCTCATCCGCTTGCACCGCCGCAATCAGCCCTTCTATATCACCCTTGAAACCCTTGGAGGTAAGGAGGGTTTTAATACGTTCAGCCGCTGACTGTTGCATTTGCGTCATTACTTTGCCAATTCCGGCAGAACTTTCCCCTTGCCCACGAGCAGTGCAAGGGTGACGGCGGCGGCGCCGATTCCAAGTTCTGCGCCACGGACAATGAGGCTGCGATCCTCGCCGTCGCTGGTCGTGCTGCGAAAGAGTGAATCACTAAGCGCTACTGCGCCAAACACTACCCCCGCCCCGCGACCGAAGACAATCGGCTTATTATTTTTAAAATCGTCAACAAAGTGGCTTTTCACAGTTGTTCCAAGGCTCTTGAGTGAAAACCCGCCATGGCTATGCACTCGGCCAAATGAGCCACCGAGCTTGCCGCTCAGAGTTTCAAGCTGCTTCGCATCTTCCGGAGGAAAGCTATTAAATTTTGGGGCCAGTGCATTCGCACCTTCCAGTGCCGTTTTTTTGGTATTCTTGATTTCTTCCGACACGCCCTCAATAAATTTAAAAATGCCGTGCTCATCGGGCGTAGCGTGCCCTTGCAATTCCCCCGCGTGTTCGAGATATTTTTTGGCGTCACCAACTAGCTTACTATGCGTTTTATAAGCCTCTTTCGCGTTTTTCAGATGTTCGCCAACGCTAGAGAAATCTTTCCCTGCCTCCTCAAATTCGCTTAATTGCTTGAGCGCCTTTGCAATCTGTTCCACGGAAATTTTTGCATTTTCTGCCATAAAAACCTCTTAATCCTTGAGGTTTATTCTAGCAGACTCACGGCTGAGAATTATGACAATTTGATGAAGAATTAGGGGGTTATTCTCCCTGAAAAACCGCCATTTCATCATAACGGCGGCGGACAAGACCGGGGAGCTTACGCCCGCCCGCCCAGACCCATTTGGGGAATTCCTGTGCCGCCGCCTCATAATCGCCGCGATTCAACTTCATCCTAAGCGTACTGGCCTGAAAACGGCCCGCGCCGAGGTTAAACACAAAACTCACCAGCGCATCAAACTGGCCAACGGTAAGAGGGACATTTACCAAACGACGAAGCGCCGCCTCGGCCAATGCCACATCCATGAGTAATAACGCCCCGGCCTCCGCCTCGCTAATTCCGTTTGTATATTTCGCTACCTCCTGCGAGCGCATGGCATGGCCATAACCAATCGTCCAAACTCCGGCCGGGCAACGGTAGGGCACAAGTGACAGCCCCTCATGAATCTTAATGAGAGCAAGTCCGGACGCACTGGTTTTCATAACTTAGCGACGATGCCTCAGCATCCGGTCGCCAAACCAGAATGCGATGACGGCACTAAAAATAGCAATATCCTCGTCGTTCCAGATAGCGGCCAGAGCCGCTGCAATTGTCTGGCTGGTCTGCCAGGGCAGGCTCGGATGCAGCAGCAGCCAGAATTGCGAAAACTTCACCAGCGCATAAAGCAGAAAGAAAGCGTAAGTGATGGTGGGGCGCACACTTGCCGAATAGGCACTTACCCAGCTTGCTTTATTCGCCGCCACGTCCGCGCGGTAACTTTCCTGCACCGCCACGGCTTGGGCAGCAAGTGCCGCTTGAATGGATTTATCGAGATCCACCGCCGCGCGCTCAGATTCAAGCGCTGCCTGCTTTTCGAGAAGCGCCAGCTCATGTGCCTTGTCGCGTGCGTCCTGACGCTGCTTGAAGAATTCAGGCAGAATGCTGCTCGCAAATCCTAGAAATGCAGAAAGAAAGGCGATCATAACGGCGGCTTTCCTAAAGAGATAAGATGAACCAACCCGTCCCAAAGCGCATAAAGTCCCGCACCAATGAGGGTGGCGAGCGTAGTTCGCTGTGCCCATTTAATCGCTTCATCTGCACCCTGGCGTTTTTTCCGCAGATAAAACATATCGGCCTGAAGCTGGTGCGGATCATCAACCGTAAAGCCAAGATGCTTTAGGGTCTGATGCACACTCACGCGCACCACTTCTTCGATTTC
>JAJTIB010000099.1 GCA_021300075.1 Rickettsiales bacterium | reverse complement strand
AGGTTCGAGTCATGCACCTCATAGGCAGCCTGCGTGCCGCCAAGGTTATTGAGCGGCACGTAGCGCGCTTCCGTCTCCTGATCAATCAGCACCGAATGGCGGTGCGAAAAGGTCCCACGCCCCGAATCCTGCCCACTCAGCCGCACCGGCTTGCCCTCGGCCAGGAGCGAACCAAATGCGAGCGCCTCGCCCATCGCCCAGTCCAACCCCTCGCCGGATTCCATCATTTCGAGCTTGGTTTTGAGCTGCCTTTCCACTTTACGATTGATGTTGAACCCGGACGGATATTGCGCGAGCGCCGTACCGATGGCTTTGAGCTTCTTCACATCAACGCCGGTTTCTGGCTGCTGCCCCAAGCCATTTTCAGCCTGGGTAAACCCGCTCCATTTGCCTTCGAGCCAGTTGGCCTTATTGGGCTTATAATCCTTCCCCGCTTCATATTCCTTGTTGAAATGGGCATTCAGTTTCTCCACTTCCGCACCCAATTCCGCTTCGGTAATCACGCCTTCGGCCACCAGTTTTCTGGCATAAATCCGCGCTGGAAGCTCTTTGCCCGCAATCGTTTTATACATGATGGGCTGGGTGAACATCGGCTCATCCCCCTCGTTATGGCCGTATTTACGGTAACAGATGATATCCACCACCGTGTCGCGCTGAAATTTCTGACGGAATTCGGTGGCCAGACGGCAGCAAAATATAACCGCCTCAGGGTCTTCGCCATTGGCATGAAAAATCGGCGACTGCACGGATTTGGCACAATCGGTCGGGTAAGGAGTGAAACGCGAATAGCGTGGCGCGGTCGTAAAGCCAATCTGGTTATTGACGATGACATGCACCGTGCCGCCGGTGCGGTAGCCGCGCAAATCCGAAAGCGCCAGTGTTTCAGGCACCGATCCTTGACCAGCGAACGCCGCGTCCCCATGCAGGGTTAACGCCATGACCCGCTGGCGATCCACGTCACGCTTCTGGTCCTGCTTGGCGCGAACTTTGCCGACCACCACCGGATTCACCGCTTCCAGATGCGAGGGGTTGGCATTGAGCGACAGATGCAGGCTCTTGCCGTTTTGCATCACCCGGTCATGCGAGGCGCCAAGGTGATATTTCACATCGCCCGAACTATTGACCGATTCGGGAAAGTCAAGATTGCCGTTAAAAATCGACAAAAGCTCCGAGTAAGGCTTGCCCATAATGGCGGTAAGCACATTCATGCGGCCCCGATGCGGCATGCCGATGACGATTTCATCCACGCCAATCTCCGATGCCGCTTCCAAAATCGCAAGCAAACCAGGCACCATCGCATCGCCACCTTGGATCGAAAACCGCTTCATGCCGGTATATTTCAACTGTACGAATTCCTCAAAGCCTTCAACCTCAAGCAGGGTGGAGAGGATTTTCTTTTTCTCTGCCACAGAAAGCTGAGGCTGGCCGCGCGCCGCCTCAATACGCGAGAGAATCCATTCGCGCTGTACCGGGTCCTGAATATGCATGAACTCAAACCCGATCGTACCCGCATAGGTAGCTTTGAGCACAGCCAGAATTTCAGCGAGCGTTGCGCGTTCAAACCCAAGCGTGCCGCCAAGATAAATCGGCCGCGCATAATCAGATGCCGTAAAGCCATAAGTCGCCGGATCAAGGTCGGGGTGCTGCTGCGGCTGCTCGAGCCCAAGCGGGTCAAGATTCGCCGCCAGATGGCCGCGCACACGGTAAGCACGAATCAGTCGCTGGGCGCGAATCGCATCCCACGCTGCGGCTTCGATCGCTTTTGGATCCGCCGCTACTGCGCTGGCCTTGCCTTCTTTTTTTGCCGGAGCTGCATCCGGTTCTGCCTGACCTATCACTGCGCTTGGGTTTTGCTCCCAGGAAGGTTTTTTTACAATCGCATCCCCAAGCCCGGAAAAAAACTTCTGCCAGCTGGCATCGACCGAGGCCGGGTTTAACCTGTAGCGCTGGTAAAGCTCTTCGATAAACACGGCATTGGCGCCGTAAAGAAAGGAATTTTCTAGTGTTTCTCGGGTCATGGGTTACTCACACACCGCTTGTGTTGCCTTCACCGCGTTCTAAGCGCCCACCCGCCGCATGGCAAGTATTTTCCTTGTATTTTTGCTATATTTAAGTGCACGCCTTGTGAGGGAAGCCCCGTGAAAGGTTGTGCTCCTATTTCCCGAGCGCTTCTTTCATGGTCCTCCCAAGGAAAGCGGGGTTATCGCTGACTTTAATGCCGGCCGCGCGCATGGCTTCGATTTTATCTTCGGCGCCACCAGAACCGCCCGAAACAATCGCCCCGGCATGACCCATGCGACGGCCGGGAGGCGCAGTGCGCCCGGCGATGAACCCGACGACCGGTTTCTTGGTTTTGGATTTTCTCAAGAACTCGGCCGCATCTTCCTCTGCATTACCGCCGATTTCGCCAATCATGATGATCGCATCCGTCTCATCATCCTTCAAAAACAATTCCAGAACATCGACAAAGTTGGTACCATTGACTGGGTCGCCGCCAATACCCACACAGCTCGATTGCCCAAGGCCCACGGCAGTCGTCTGCGCCACGGCTTCATAGGTCAGCGTGCCGGAACGCGAGAGAATGCCAATGCGGCCTTTTTTATGGATGTGTCCCGGCATGATACCGATTTTACATTCACCCGGCGTAATCACGCCCGGGCAATT
>JAJTIB010000035.1 GCA_021300075.1 Rickettsiales bacterium | reverse complement strand
TGCCACATCAATCGCAGTGGCTTTTTCCCAGTTTTCAATCGTACCCAGATCGCTCCAGCCACAGGGCGGGCAGAGTGTCGCATAAAGATCGGGAACATAGCTCACCACCGCGCGGTCAAAAGATTCCGGCACAAAGGCGGTGGGAGGCACGGCCAGTTCCTCAAACTCCCAGGATTTACGACGCATCAAAACCGATTCGCCTGCCGCCTGCCAGATGGCGGGCGCATATTCGGCGAAAAGCTGCGCCAGAACACCCAGCGGGGCGATAAACTGGCCGCTATTGACCTGCCATTCCTCGCGGCCCGTCAGGCGCGAATCATGCGTCGGCTTTTCCAGAAAGCGCACGATACGATCACCAAGCGCAATAAAATAGCCAAGCTGCGAGGAGAAGGATTCAAACCCCATCCCAATCAATGTAAGCGATTGATGTTCTGCAGCTAAATTCACGGCGCGCGCCAGTGAGTCCTGCCACAGTTCGGGTGCTCGAATAAAATGATCCGAAGGCAATACCCCAAGGATAGTTTCGGGCGCTGTACCCGTTGACTCTAAAAACCGCACGGCGGCAGCAATGGCAAAGCCGGTATTGCGGCTGGCCGGTTCAAGTAAAATATGAGAGGGATGCACCCCCGCCTCCCGCGCATGGTTCATCAGCGCATAGCGGTCGCGCTCGCGCCCCATCACGAGCGGCGACAAAGCCTCGGACGGCAGGCGGCACAATGTCTGCTGCAACAAGGAGCGGCCATCCGCCAGAGGAACGAAGGGCTTGGGTCGTGCGGGCGTGGATAGCGGATAAAGCCGCCGCCCCTCACCCCCAGCCAGAATGATCGGCCGCCATTGCATAAGCCCAAACCTAACAGAGTCGGCATCTCAGGAAAGCAAAATCTCGCAGTGGCGCTTGAGGCTTGCATTCTACGTGCAAGACGCTATCGTGCCGCGCGCAAAACCAATACAACAAGGTCATTCGAGACTAGCAGGCTGAGTCGGCCTGAATGAGGTAGTGATACAATCATACCCGGACCGAAGGCCAAACCGCGTAGCGAGGGAGTGTAGGCGGCTGCCTTGTCGCCCCCACCGTGCCTCGAGGCGCATAAAAAGGAGCACTTATGAAAGTTGATGGATCTGCCGTTCGCGCCGGCATGGTAATTGAATACGAAAACAAACTGTGGCTGGTAGTAAAGCACGAAATCCGTACTCCAGGCAATCTGCGCGCTTTTAATCAGGTTGAGCTGAAAGACGTCAAATCCGGCACCAAAAATAACGTACGGCTCAATTCAGGCGCGGCGGTCGAACGCGTGCAGATTGATTCGCGTCAAGCCAACTACCTCTATGCCGACGGTGACAACCTAACTTTCATGGATAATGAGAATTACGACCAATTCACCCTGCCCAAAAGCCTGGTAGGAGACGCGTTGCCGTTCTTGCAGGACAACATGACGGTGGGCATCGAAATGTATGAGGGAACACCCATTTCGGTGACACTCCCGGGCACGGCCGTGTGCGAAATTGTGGATACTGAGGCGGTCGTTAAAAACCAGACCGCATCTTCGTCCTATAAACCCGCCAAACTCGATAATGGCGTTCGGGTAATGGTGCCACCTTATATTACCACCGGCGAGCGCATCCTTGTAAAAATCGCCGATCTTTCCTTTATGGAACGGGTAAAAAAATAACGTATTTGACGCGCAGTATCCGGGCGTTGACTGCAAATTTGCTGCAGTTCAGGGAAAATACAAAACTCACAAGAACCAACGCGCAGTGAAGCAGCGCTGCATGAGGAGCCAGAGCGGGCTGTACCACGGTTTGCAGCAAGCCTCAGTTGAGTTTGAATAACCACCTACACCGGATCAGGGTGGATAATCACTTCCGCACCGGGAAAAATCTCCTCAAGCGCCATTTCGAGCCGCTCCACAATATCATGCGCTTCACGGAAGCCGAGTGTTGCATCCATCCCCACATGCATCTGAATGAAGGGCTTATTGCCGGCGTAGCGCGTCTTGAGCTTATGAAATTCGCGAATATCCGGCATGGTTTCAAGCAGCGCGTAGATTTTCGCTTTTTCGTCTTCGGGCATTTCGTGATCCATCAGATTATTAAATGCGCGTAGCCCCAGGCTGCGGCTCGACCAGATAATCGCGAGTGCCATCACAATCGCCATCAACGGATCCGCAAAAAGCCAACCATAATAGCTGGTCAACACCAGCGCCACAATCACCCCGAGATTAAACAACACATCGCCGACATAATGCAGCCGGTCGGCAGCAATAATGAGCGATTTGGTACGACGCGCCACATAGGTTTGAAACACCACCAGCACCAGCGTCGCTGCCATCGCAATCAGTGACACCATCACCCCCAGCTGGGTATGTTCAAGCGGCGTGGGGTTGCTCAACCGCTCAGCGGATTGCAGGATAATGATCAGCATCGATGCCATGATGAAGGCACATTGCGCGAGGCCAACAATATCCTCTATGCGGGTATGGCCAAAACGGTGATCGTCATCCGCCGGTTTGAGTGCATAGCGTAAAGCGATGAAATTCATCAGCGAAGTCAGCACATCAAAAAATGAATCGGTAAGCGAAGATAGCATGGCAAGTGAATCCGACAGCCACCAGGCCACAGCTTTGAGCGCCACCAGCGCCACCGCAACGCTGATAGAGGCATA
>JAJTIB010000221.1 GCA_021300075.1 Rickettsiales bacterium | reverse complement strand
CGCGACCAGCAAACATTGGCCGAGTTGCTGCACGGCCAGATTGCCAAACACACCTTTTATGCTGCCAAGCGCGTGCCGGAGCGCCCGCGACTTGAGGATCTGGAAGTGATCCCCATTTTTGGTTTTGATGTTCAAGATGGCGCCGAAAAGATTCTAAATCTCATTAGCGAACCTCCGGATGGGAATAGCCTGACCATCACTCACCCCGGGACCAAAGTTTCTGCGATATTGATAAAAACCCCTCATCTAACCGAGCTTTTCGCGCAGATTGATGGCTGCCGTCCGCTGCGCGAAATCATTACGCGCGTCGCGGGCGACACGGGTGCGGAGCGCATGGCGCTCACGCAGGAATTTACGGCACTTTATAATACCTTTCATCATGCCGGGTGGATGTATCTGCGCTATCCTGATTCCTCGGCTGTTATTTATCCGCTCGAGTTGCAACAGCGTGTTTTTCCGCCAAAGGATAATGTATGACCGCCGCCGCTAAACCCAACATCGAATCGCCCAATTATCTTGAAGAAGTACGGGCGCATTACGAAAACTTTCCCTATCCGCTGGTGAACCCTGAGGATGAAAAAGAACGGCTCTACGGCACGATTCTTGAAGCGTTCGATCGCCTCAATCATTTTTGCTATGAGGGTAAGCGCGACTTCACCAAACCTTTCCGCGCGCTGGTAGCTGGCGGCGGCACAGGCGATGCGGCGGTGCATCTGGCGGAGCAGTTTCGTGGATTACCCGCCGAAATCATCTATCTCGATATGAGCCTGGCCTCGATGGAAGTGGCCAAAGAACGGATGCGGATGCGCGGGCTGGATAACGTCACCTGGATTCATGATTCGCTGCTCAATATTCCAAAACTCGGCCTTGGTCAGTTTGATTTTATCAATTGCTCGGGCGTGCTGCATCATCTGGCGGATCCGGATGCGGGGCTGAAAATTCTGGCCGATGCGCTGAAGGAAGACGGAGCCATGGGCATCATGGTTTATGCGAAATATGGCCGCGCTGCCGTCTATCCGCTGCAGGAAGCGCTAAGTATGATCAATCGCGACGAGCCAAATCTGCAGCAGCGCGTGGATAACGCTAAATCCATACTGTCGCATCTGCCACTCACTAACTGGTTTCATCATTCTCCGCACGTGCTCCTGCAAGAAGTGAGAAGTGATGTGGGCATTTTCGACCTGTTGCTGCACTCACAGGATCGTGCCTATTCTGTGCCGGAACTTTACCAGTTCATGTCCGGCGCCGATCTTACCATTCTCCATATGTTTTCGGATGATTTTTCCTTAAGTGGCGGGCTGTATAAACCCAGCACCTATATCCGCGATGAAAATGTCTTAAAGCGTGCTAATGCGCTTTCGCAGACGGAGCAGCAACAGCTTTCGGAAATACTTCACGGCAAGATTTACAAGCATAGTTTCTACGCGGCCAAGCGCCGCCCCCCCTCGCCGGATCCGGACAATCTGGATGTGATTCCGCTATTTAGTTTTGATATTTTTGACGGACGCGAGCGCGTCGCCGATATTATTCGAGACGCGCCCGACATGGCGGTCAGAATCTCGCAAGAAGCAACGGGGGTTAGTGTTATCCTTGCCAAGACCCCGCATCTGGAGGCCATGGTGCGGCTGATTGACGGAAAATTAAGCCTGCGCCAGATTTTCCGCAAAATCATGGATGCGCCGGGTAGCAAAAAAACTAAGCCCAATTTTCAGACACTGCATTACGAGTTCAAGGCATTTTATAACGCCTTCCATCATTTCAACTGGATGTATCTGCGCTATAAAGAATCTTCGCCCGTGCTCTACCCCGATGAGATGCAAAAACGCGTGCCTAAATAAGGCACGTGACGACATTCTCTAGGCGCTGGCGGCGCTAGGTTCTGGCTTGCTTTCTGGGGCTGGTGCTTGGGCGATAGCCTCCGGGCTGGTTTTTGGCGTGGGTGAATCAGACGCGGCGGCGACAGTTTCGGTAACGGCGGCAGGTTGCTCAGGTTTGGTGAGGTGTGATTCGATATCCGGCATCGTGATAAACAACGCATTGGCATTATCGCGGTTGACCTGATTGTTAGAATCAATATGTGCATAATAAAAGCGGCTGGCTGTTACTGTGCGGTGCATCAGCTGCATGTTAAAGGGCTTGAGGATATAGCCGCGCGCGCCCAGTGTTATTGAGCGCTTGAAATCCTCCTCCGAAGTGCTGCCCGTCATCATGACGATAAAACATTTCGGGCGTATCTTGAGTAACTCGGACAGGAGATCGAGCCCATTGCCGTCAGGCAGGTTAATATCGAGCAGAACGATATCGGGATTCAGGGTTTTGAATTGATCTCTTGCTTCGGCAATCGTCAGTGCGTTATGACGCAGAATTTTCGCCTGGGTATAATTGGCGAGGCTCTGCGAGGCGCACATACGGTGAATGCGGTTGTCTTCGACTATAAGAACGCTAATCACGGCACTTGGAATTGTCATGATGGCATTACCTCACTTGCTGGTGTAGGCGTTACGGGTTTCCTGGAAAACGGTTTGAATCTGACTGATCATTGGGGCAATCTGACCCAGATCTCCCGTGCCCTTCACGATTTCGCGAACCGTTGCTTCAAGGATTTGAGAGCAATCCCAAAGGCGCATGGCGCCCATCTGTTTCGCGGAAGATTTAAGAGTATGGGCGGGAAGCACCACTGCTTCGGCTTTACCGGCAACGAAGCCTTCCACAATCTGTTGCACATACACAGCACTGTCTTCGAGAAAATAGCTCAAAACTTCGGGAAATTTGTCTTTCATCACGCCGCGCACTTCTTCCAGTGCTCCGTGATCAAGGAGGACGGGTTCATGGGTTGTGTTTTGGGCGCTCAAGGGGGGCATATCACGCAGTCCTTTCGTGAGGGGTGGCCAACGTAGCTTTTGGAAACCAGCGGTTGAGAAGCTCGTAAAGTGCAGCGCTCCATTCGCCCGGCGTGCTGGCTTTCATCATCACTTCTTCCATGCCGGCGGCGCGGCAGTTTTCACGCATTAGATTTCGCGAGCTTCCGGTCAGGGCAATAATTGGAATAGCGGAGATTTCTCCGCGCCCTGCCATGGCAGTCATCATACGGGCGGTTTTCGTACCATCCATGCCTGGCATTTCAATGTCCATTAATACGAGATCACAAGGTTCCTGCGCTATTCGGATCAGCGCCTCTTTGCCATCAACGGCGGTCACTACCGTGCAACCCAAACGGGAGACAATTTCAGAAATTAAAGTGCGCTGGGTGCGGTCATCCTCCACCAGCATTACCGTCAGTGCTTTTTTGTCGGCGTTGGTCATAAGGTCTCTTTTGCGTGAATCATCCATCAATTCAATTGCCGTG
>JAJTIB010000078.1 GCA_021300075.1 Rickettsiales bacterium | reverse complement strand
GCATCAGGGTGATTTTCGTCTGCATGATCGCTGGGTCTTTACGCGCGGCGCGGATGGGGATTGGACTAAACAGTACCTCTATCCCTAAAAACCCTAGCGAGGCGCAGCCACCGGTGCAACCGGCATCGCCGGCTGGTAGGTAGCAGCGCCCGGAGGTGCGACCATCGGCGCAGGTGCAACAACGGGTGCAGCGGCAGGCGCAGGTACAGGTGCAGCGGGCACGGGTGCAACAACGGGTGCAGGCGTCACAGGCGCAGGTAAAGGTGCAGCGGGCACTGGTCCAACAACGGGTGCAGCGGCAGGCGCGCTTGCAGGCGTGCCACCCGGTGCATCTTCGCGTTTGGGGGTGGCAACCTGCCAGCCATTTTTGGCCATGCAGTCGCTGAATAACGTCACCAGCTCGGCATTGCGCGCCTGCGGGGTGACCAGTTTTCCGGGCACTTGATATTTAACAATCTGTTGTTCGGCCAGAGACTGACAGCTGTCACGCTGGGCAACATAATCGCTTTGAATCCGCGAAGATTCGCCGCAACCCGCAAGCAGCAGCACGCCGATCATGACTGTAATTTTAACTCGCATCTTTCCTTACATAGCCGCGAATTCCGACTTCGTCCATCTCCTGTTGTTCGCGTTGGCGGACTTTTTCCGCCTCGCGCTTGAGCCAGGCCGCATGCGCCAGATCCAGCTTCTTGAACTCGCTGAATTTCTCTGCCAGCTGGATGGCCAGTTTCTCAAGCTCGCCTTCGAGCCGGCGAATCTGCGCGTGCATCACTTCCTGACGCGCTTTGATGCTGGCAGAGAATCCACCAAAAAAATGCGCCATATCCGGCAGAGCTTCGGCGGCTTTGAGTTCCTGCACCAATTGATCTGTCAGCGAATCGACCGCTGCCAATAAGTCATCACGGCGTTTTTCCAGCGTTGCCTGCTGGCGCTTGAGCGCATCCAGCTCGCGCTGTTTGACGCGCATGAGAATCGGCAAGGATTTCATCGGTCAGGCCTCAAGATGACGCTTTCTCTTTCTTCTGGCCAAAACCCAAAAGGGCGGCCAGGCGCTCATAGCCTTCGGACAAAGTTGCCGATTCGTTCTCGCGCTGGGTGATGAACTGCTCGATAAGTGGATAGAACTGCATGGCGCGGTCCACATCCGGGTCCGTACCGCGGCGGTAGGCGCCCAGACGAATCAGCTCCGCCATATTTTCGTAGGTCGAAAGAAAGCGACGGGCGATGAGCACCAGTTGATTCTCTTCATCGGAATTGCAATCCGGCAGCATCCGCGACACGGACTTGAGGATGTTAATCGCCGGGTAGCGCCCGCGCTGGGCGATGTCGCGGTCAAGCACTATATGGCCATCGAGAATCCCCCGCACGGCATCGGCAATTGGCTCATTGGTGTCGTCGCCCTCGACCAGCACGGTGAATAATCCGGTAATTGCACCCTCACCTTTAAGGCCGGGCCCGGCGCGTTCGAGCAGTTGCGGCAGTTCGGCAAAGACGGTGGGAGTATAGCCTTTCGTGGTGGGCGGCTCGCCCGCCGAAAGCCCAATCTCGCGCTGCGCCATCGCAAAGCGCGTCACCGAATCCATCAGGCATAAGACCTGCTTATTTCTGTCGCGGAAATATTCAGCAATCGCCATGGTCGTATAGGCCGCCTGACGGCGCATTAAAGCCGAGTCCGACGAGGTGGCGACCACCACGACCGAGCGTTTAATACCCTCTTCGCCCAAGTCGTCTTCAAGAAATTCCTGCACCTCGCGCCCGCGCTCACCCACCAAGCCGATCACGTTCACCTCTGCCTGCGAATAGCGTGCGAGCATGGAAAGCAGAATCGATTTCCCAACGCCGGAACCGGCAAAAATCCCAAGCCGTTGGCCCCGACAACAGGTAAGGAACGTGTTGATGGCGCGAACACCAAGATCAAGTTTGCCCGCCACACGCTGGCGCTCGGCCGCCGGTGGCGGCGAGGCGCGCAGCGGATAGGGCAGCGAACCTTTCATGAGTGGCCCCTTGCCATCAATCGGTTCGCCCATGGCATTGATCACCCGCCCGAGCCAGGCTTCTGACGGCTCCACCGCCGAAATACTGGCCACCGGCGTGACATCCGCGCCCAGCCCCACTCCCTCCACCGAGCGGAAAGGCATGAGCAGCGCAACCTCGTCGCGGAATCCAACAACTT
Source organism: Rickettsiales bacterium (assembly GCA_021300075.1). Taxonomy (GTDB): domain Bacteria; phylum Pseudomonadota; class Alphaproteobacteria; order Rickettsiales; family UBA3002; genus JAFLDD01. Next base: position 9,238 of record JAJTIB010000078.1, on the reverse strand, counting down.
CGCACAGTATATCTTCCGCCATCCCCTGGGTCGGGCGCACTTTGCAACGCGCACCAACGGACAAGACCTGCGAAATACCGGCGCATTCCACCAGCAAACCTTTGACTGCCGTCACCCGCCCATGCAGGGTGAGTGCCGGCAAACGGTCAAGCTCAGAAATTAAATGCTGGTGCAGACGGGAACTCATACAGGTGTCAACATAACAGGTTTATCTGGGGCGCACCAGCGCACAGGATAGTCGTTCTACCATGGTAGTAGTTAATGTTACCAGCGCGCCACACTGGCCTGAAAAAGGTAAGAGAGATTACCAGAGGGCGACCGAGCAACCCAATAGTTACAAGAAGATAGTCCGCCAGGACGAGCAATATATTAAACAAAAGTAAATGGTTAAAATTCTAGTTGTTTAGCCTAATGGTTAATAGTATATTAACAGATGAGAGATGCAGGTAATAATGCACCTGAAAGACGGCTGAACCAACGTCATAAAATAGGGGAATTTGATGCGCGTATTACTGGTTGAAGACGATCCGTCCACCGCCAAAGCCATTGAGCTTTCGCTCGCCTCCGAAGGCATCATCTGTGACACGTCTGAGCTGGGCGAAGAGGGTTTGGAAATTGGCAAACTCTATGATTACGATATCATCATTCTGGATCTTATGCTGCCGGATATTGACGGCTATGAAGTGCTGCGCCGCTTCCGCGCCGCGAAAATCAACACACCGATTCTGATTCTCTCCGGCCTTTCCGGTCCTGATCAGAAAATCAAGGGCCTCGGTTATGGTGCGGATGATTACCTCACCAAGCCTTTCAATAAAGGCGAGTTGATTGCACGCATTCAGGCGATTGTCCGCCGCTCAAAAGGCCATTCCGAATCGGTGATCCGCACCGGCAAGTTGATGGTCAATCTCGATACACGTGCGGTTGAGGTAGACAGCAAACCGCTGCACCTGACCAGCAAGGAATATGGTATTTTAGAACTGCTCTCGCTCAGGAAAGGTTCAACCCTGACCAAGGAAATGTTCCTCAACCATCTCTATGGCGGTATTGACGAGCCGGAACTAAAAATTATCGACGTATTTGTGTGCAAACTACGCAAGAAACTCGAGGATGCTTCGGGCGGCGAGAATTACATCGAAACCGTCTGGGGGCGCGGCTATGTGCTCAAAGATCCTGAAGCTCCGCTTGAGACAACATCTGCTGCCCGCACAGCAAAAACCAAGGCCGAAGCATAAGTTTGATCCCCGGCTATTCGCCGCTTGCCTCACCGAAATTTGGCCGTTATGAGTGACTTCTTTCACGAGGTCCTCATGCGTTTCCTGTCTGCGCTGCTTGTGCTCCTGTTGATGCCGGAACTGGCATCCGCCCAGCTTAAAATCGACATCACCCGCGGCAATATTGATCCGCTGCCGGTGGCCGTAACGCCCCTAACTGGCGACGCGGATATCGGCCAACGTATCACCGAAGTGATCTCGGCCAACCTTGAACGCTCCGGCCTGTTCCGGCCCATCGCACAATCTGCCTTTATTGAGCGCATTGCCAATGGCGATCAGGTTCCGCGCTTCGCCGACTGGCGGCAGATTAACGCCCAGGCGATTGTCAGCGGTACAGTTACCCCCATTGGCACAGACCGGCTACGCGTCAGTTTTCGGCTATGGGACGTGCTGGCCGAACAGCAGATTGCAGGCAAAGAATATAATACATTTGCGCGTAACTGGCGGCGCATCGGACACCTTATTTCCGATGAAATCTATAAACGCCTCACGGGCGAAACCGGCTATTTTGACAGCCGCATCGTCTATGTCTCGGAAACCGGTCCGGCTACCCGCAAAATCAAACGCCTCGCTATCATGGATCAGGACGGAGAGAATAATAAATTCCTGACCGATGGGCGCGCGCTGGTGCTGACGCCGCGCTTCTCGCCCAACACGCAAGAAATTCTCTACATGTCCTATGCGGGCAAACAGCCGCGCGTTTTCCTACGCGATCTGCAGACGGGACGCGAGGAAATGCTTGGTCGTTTTGAAGGTATGTCGTTTGCGCCACGCTTTAATCATGACGGATCGCGCATGTTAATGTCGATTGCCAAAGGCGGTCAGACCAGTATTTATGAAATGGATCTGCGGTCACGGCAATTGCGGCGCCTGACTAATACGCCTGGCATCATCGATACCTCGCCCTCCTACTCGCCGGATGGCAGCAGAATCGTTTTCAATTCCGATCGCGGTGGTTCGCAGCAGCTTTACGTCATGGATCGTAATGGCGGTAATGTCACTCGCATCAGTTTCGGCGATGGCCGTTACGGGACGCCCATCTGGTCACCACGCGGCGACCTTATTGCATTTACCAAAATGCATGGTGGATCGTTTTATATCGGTATCATGCGAGCCGATGGCTCGGGTGAGCGCCTTCTGACGCAGAGCTGGCTTGATGAAGGCCCAAGCTGGGCGCCTAATGGCCGAGTGTTAATTTTCGGCCGCGAATTCCCAGGCAGACAAGGTACGCGTGCGCGCCTCTATTCCATTGATATTACCGGGCATAATCTACGCGAAGTTATCACCCCGACCGACGCGTCCGATCCCGCCTGGAGTCCCCTCCTACCAATGTGAGAGGTCAGGTTCAGGGCTTCGGGTCCAACGACCAGAAAACTGGGATTGAACGATGCATCCTTGAAACCGAAGCCTGAAACCTGCCCTTCGTGACAAATAATCACCGCCTGTTGCCAAAATGCCGCAGGTGCTAACTTTCTAGATAAAACGCAATAATCACCCGCGCGCGCGCTTGCCTTTCAATCCTTGCCATGGCATGTGAGTGGCATCCCAACTTGGTGTTGGAATAACTTATTGATATTTCAGGAGATTAAAATGAAAAAAATGACCGCACTGGCACTCGTGTCATCGCTGTTTATGCTCGCAGCATGTGATTCGATGGGTTTAAATTCGGATGGCGCAGGTGGCTCAGGTGCTGCCGGCACGGGGCAAGGGGTTCTTGGCCAGCATTCTGATGGCCAGAACGTAAGTGATCGCGTATTTTTCGCCTTTGACAGCTCGGTGCTGACGGCGGAAAGTCAGGCATCACTGGATCGTCAATCTCAGTGGCTCAAGCAATATCCAAGCGTGAATGTTGTTATCGAAGGCCATGCTGACGAGCGCGGTACGCGTGAATACAACCTGGCGCTCGGTGAGCGCCGTGCTGATGCTGCGCGCAACTATCTGATCAGCTCGGGCATTGCCTCCAGCCGCGTTTCAACCATCAGCTACGGCAAAGAGCGCCCCGCTGTGATGGGTCATGACGAGTCGGCCTGGTCGCAAAACCGCCGCGCCGTCACCGTCATCGCGAACTAGTTTCGCGCCTGTGTAATGGCTTTAAAAGGGCGTCGGTAACGGCGCCCTTTTTTTGTGCCCCATGCTCTGCCCAAGGCTTGTATTCGCAGCAAAAACTTGTTAGTCAGAGAAAATCACGGAGTTGCCATGCGCCTCTTTTTTTCTGTTGCTCTCTTGACGCTCATATTTGCCGTTCCCTCCTATGCACAGGATAATTCGGCCATGAGCGACCGACTGGACCGGCTGGAGCGAGACCTCACCTTCATGCAGCGCCAGGTTTATAAAGGCGGTGCGGGTGGAGCAATTGGCGTGAGTGCCGCTTCTGGCGGCCAAATTCAGGCACAGCTCGGTCAGTTACAGGAAGAAATGCGTGCCATGCGCGGACTGCTTGAACAGGCGCAATTCGCCAATCAACGGCAAGCGGAGGAATTCAAGAAACTCAGCGCCGATATTGACTACCGTCTGGGCGAGCTTGAGAAAAAACAACAGGCACTCGAACAACGCGCTCCGTCCGAGCATAAGGCGAAGAGTAAAGCATCCATCGACGAGGAAATCGCAACCGAAGAGGACGCGCAGCTTATGCCCGAAGGGCTGGACGAGACCACCGAGAACCCCTCGGCAGAGTTTGCAGAAGACACCTCAGATGAGCCCGCCAGCTATGCACCCGAAGAAAAAAAACCGGAGCCTGCAAAATCAAAAACCAGATTTGAGAATGCTAACGCCCATTACAGCTATGCCTTCAAGCTGATGAATGACCGTAAATTCGCCGCCGCGGGCGAGAGCTTTGAAGCATTCGTCAAGCAATATCCAAAAAATTCGCTGCTACCGAATGCGTATTACTGGCTGGGCGAAAGCTATTATGTTCGCGCCGAATTTACCCCTGCCACCGAGAATTTCCGCAAGGGTTTTGAGGCCGACCCCAAAGGCCAGAAAGCCCCGGACAATCTCTTAAAGCTCGGGATGTCCCTCAGCGCACTGAAACGCAAGGATCAGGCTTGCATCATCTATAAACAACTCATCAGTAAATACGGTGCGCGTGCGCCAGACGCCCGCATCCGCGCTCAGCGCGAATATGGACAGCTTGGCTGCAAGTAACTTCCCCTTATACCTCGCGCCGCCGCTCCTTTTCGACGCGCTCGGTCCCTTTGAACACGCGCCGCATCTGGCGGTTGCGCTCTCCGGCGGCGCGGATAGTACCGCCCTCACGCTTCTCACTGAACGCTGGGCTAAAGCGCGCGGCGGAAAGATAACCGCCCTCATCGTCGATCATCAATTGCGACCGGAGTCCACCGCTGAAGCCGCGCGCGTCGCGGCTTGCATAAGCAAACGAGGAATTCCTGCCGTGATTCTCACCCTGCCCCACCGACCAACCGAAGGCACGCGCAACCTCATGGCCCGCGCCCGTGAGGGGCGCTATCAGGCGCTGACTGAGTGGTGTCGCACTGCAGATGTGCTGCATCTGTGCATCGCGCACCATTTGGATGATCAGGCCGAGACGGTGGCGCTCCACCAGCAGCGCGGGGCGACGGAAGATGGTCCGGCGGGGATGGCAGCCCTTTCCATCCGCAATGGCGTTCGGATATTGCGGCCACTCCTGATGCTGACTAAACAACAACTCAAAGATTTTCTGTCAGCCGAGAACATGGAATGGGTCGAAGACCCGACCAATCAGAATATGAAATTCCGCCGCAATGCGCTACGCCAATCACTGAGCGAGGCCGAGCGCAAAGCCTTACTTTCGCAGGCCACCGAAACCGGCCAAGCGCGCGCCCAGCGCGACACGGCGCAAGCGCGTGCCGCCGCGCAAGCTCTCCGGGAAATTGATCTACATACCATCATCCTTGATAAAGCGGCATTCTTTGCCCTGCCTCAGCCGATCGCCATGCGCCTCATGGCCGATGCTCTGCGTGCCCTGTGCGGCAACGCCACCCGTCCACGCGGCCATGAAACGGCGCGGCTTTATCAGGCCATGCATTCGCCCGAGTTTCGCGTCGCGACCTTGCATCATTGCCGCATTGAGCAACAGGGAGGCGCATTCCGTATCACGCGGGAATTACGTGCGGCAGTGCATGGAAACACCCCGTTTCTTCCCGCGAAACCGCTTGCTGCCAGTCCGTTTTGGTGGTTAGATGAACGAACTGAAACAGAAAGATTAAGTCATGCCGCCATTTGCTAAAAACATTCTTATCTGGGCCGGAATTCTGGTGGGCGCGCTGCTCGTCGTCAATCTCTTTCAGAGCAACCTTAGCGAACCGAACAATCAGGCGCGACTGTCCTACAGCGAGTTCATGGATAAGGTTGAAGCCGGCGAGGTGGCGGATGTCGTGATTCGTGAATCCAAAGAGGAAGGCTCTCAGATTCAGGGACATTTCACCAACGGCGAAGGCTTTGCGCTGCAGGTAATGAACGACCCGAACCTCGTCAATGTGTTACGCGAAAACAAGGTTAAGATTACTGCCGCCCCCAGCAATTCAGGCGCGAACTCGTTTTTGAACATGTTCCTGTCCTCGTGGCTGCCCTTTCTTCTGCTGATTGGCGTTTATATTTTCTTCATGCGGCAGATGCAGGGGGGCAAGGGTGGAGGTGCTATGGGGTTTGGCAAATCGCGCGCCCGACTTCTGACCGAACATGGCGAACGCGTAACCTTCGCCGATGTGGCAGGGATTGACGAGGCTAAGGAAGAACTTTCCGAGATTGTGGACTTCCTCAAAAATCCGCAGAAATTCCAGAAACTCGGCGGAAAAATCCCGCGCGGCTGTCTGCTCGTCGGGCCACCGGGAACGGGTAAAACCCTGCTGGCACGCGCCATTGCTGGCGAGGCGGGCGTGCCTTTTTTCTCCATCTCCGGATCGGATTTCGTCGAGATGTTTGTGGGTGTGGGTGCAAGCCGTGTGCGCGACATGTTCGAGCAGGGCAAGAAAAACTCGCCCTGTATTATCTTTATTGATGAAATTGATGCGGTGGGGCGCCATCGCGGCGCTGGCCTTGGCGGCGGCAATGATGAGCGTGAGCAGACCCTCAATCAGTTACTGGTCGAGATGGACGGGTTTGAGGCCAATCAATCCGTCATCCTCATTGCGGCCACTAACCGGCCAGACGTGCTCGACCCCGCACTGTTGCGCCCGGGGCGGTTTGACCGGCAGATTGTCGTGCCCAATCCCGATATTGAAGGGCGCACCAAAATTCTGCATGTACATATGAAAAAAGTCCCCCTCGCGCCGGATGTGGATGCGCGTATCATCGCCCGTGGCACGCCCGGATTTTCGGGGGCGGATCTTGCCAATCTGGTCAATGAAGCGGCTCTGCTCGCCGCGCGCCAGGATAAAAAGGTCGTCACCATGCGCGAGTTTGAGGCCGCCAAGGACAAGGTGATGATGGGGGTCGAGCGCAAATCCATGGTGATGAGCGACGAGGAAAAACGCATGACCGCCTATCACGAGGCAGGGCATGCCGTCGTCTCGCTCCATTATCCGGCAAGCGACCCGATTCACAAAGCGACGATTATTCCACGCGGGCGGGCCCTGGGCATGGTCATGCGCCTGCCCGAGTCCGATAAACTCTCCTACAAGCGCGAGAAAATGTATGCGGATCTGGCCGTCGCCATGGGCGGGCGCGTAGCCGAAGAGCTGGTGTTCGGCAGCGCGAAAGTCTCTTCCGGCGCTTCAAGCGATATTCAATACGCCACCAAACTCAGCCGAGCCATGGTCGCCGAATGGGGCATGAGCGAGAAGCTCGGTCCGGTGCTTTACGCCCAGAATGATAATGGCGAGCCGTTCCTCGGCCAGACCATTGCCATGAGCCGCACCACCTCGGAAGCGACCGCGGCGGCGGTCGATGCCGAAATCAAACGCATCGTCCTCGAAGCGCACACGGCGGCGACGAAAATCCTGACCGAGCACCGCGACCAGCTTGAAATGGTGGCGCTGGCGCTCCTCGAATTTGAAACCCTGACCGGGGATGAAATTGCGCTCCTCATGAAAGGGGAGAAAATCGCCCGTCCGGATCACTCGGTGATGGAGAAAAAACCGATTAAATCGGCCATACCCTCCAGCCGCCGCAAGTCCGGAGATGAAACCGATGGCAGCGGCGACACGGCTACAACGCTTCATTGAGCCCTGCCCAGGACATAGTCCCTGGCAGGTGTTTCCTTCACAAAATCTAACGATTCATTTCATTGCATCGCGGCGTTGATGGTGTAGAAACAGCGCATGACGACACGCAAATATTTTGGCACGGACGGGATTCGCGGCGCGGCCAATCGCTTCCCGATGACAGCGGAAATAGCGCAAAAACTGGGCATGGCGGCGGGGCATTATTTCAACCGTGGCGACCATCGCCACCGCGTGGTGATTGCCAAGGACACGCGGCTATCGGGCTATATGATTGAGAACGCCCTGACCTCTGGATTCTTGAGTGTCGGGATGGATGTTCTGCTGGTGGGGCCGATGCCTACCCCTGCCGTGGCATTTCTGACGCGCGCCATGCGTGCCGATTTGGGCGTGATGATTTCGGCCTCACATAACCCCTATCAGGATAACGGCCTAAAACTCTTCGGGCCAGACGGCTATAAACTGTCAGATGCAGTGGAACTCGAAATCGAATCCCATATGGATGATGACCCGGCGTCGCTTGCCACTCTGCCGGAAAAAATTGGCCGTGCCAAACGGCTCGATGACGCGCCCGGGCGCTATATCGAATTTGTGAAATCGACTTTCCCCAAACATCTGCGGCTTGATGGGCTTAAAATCGTCATCGACTGTGCCAATGGCGCGGGCTATCAGGTGGGGCCGATTATTCTGTGGGAACTGGGGGCGGAGGTCGTACCCCTATCCGTCGCGCCTAATGGTCTTAACATTAACAAGCAATGCGGATCCACCCATCCGGAGGCGCTGGTCGAGGCGGTCAAGCGCGAGGGCGCAGACCTGGGCATCGCTCTTGATGGCGATGCCGACCGGTTGGTGATGGTCGATGAAACGGGGCAGGTGATCGACGGCGATCAGTTGCTCGCCATGATCGCAACCCACGCCGCGAAAAGCGGCCAGCTTAAAGGCGGCGCGGTCGTCTCGACCCAGATGGCGAATCTGGGGTTGGAGCACTACCTCGCAGCACAAAAAATTTTACTGCATCGCACCAAAGTCGGTGATCGTTATGTGATGGAAAAAATGCGCGCTGCCGGCTGCAATATCGGCGGCGAGCCTTCGGGCCATATTATACTGGGTGATTATGCGACGACCGGCGACGCGCTGGTGGCGGCGCTGCAAGCCCTCGCCCTTAAAGTTGAGACGGGCAGGAAAATGAGTGCGGTTGCAAAAATTTTCAACGCTGTGCCTCAGGCGCATACCAATATCCGTTATGAGGGAACCAATCCCATGACAGCAAAGCCCGTAGCGCAAGCCATTGCCCGCGCCGAGAAAACCTTGGGCAAAAAAGGCCGCGTGGTAGTGCGCGCTTCGGGAACGGAGCCACTCATTCGGGTGATGGTCGAGGGCGAAAATCAGCCGGAAATTGCAGCACTGGCCGAAGCGATCGCCGCCGCTATCCGCGGCGAAACCAACCCACGCAAAACAGCCTGAGCGCATGGCCGGACCCACCCTTACGCATCGTATCCCACGGGTTTTAATCATCGCCGGGTCGGATTCAGGCGGCGGTGCGGGCATTCAGGGCGATCTCAAAACCGTGACTGCACTGGGCGGATACGCTGCAACCGCTATCACCGCGCTCACCGCGCAGAACACTCTTGGGGTGTTTGGCATTCTCCCCATTCCGGAAGATTTTATTGCACAACAAATCAACGTGGTGCTCGAGGATATCGGGGCAGATGCCATCAAAACCGGTATGTTACACTCGGTCCGGGTGATTGAAACAGTGGTCGCTGCCATCCCCCGTGCCATACCCCTTGTGGTTGATCCGGTCATGGT
>JAJTIB010000150.1 GCA_021300075.1 Rickettsiales bacterium | reverse complement strand
TAGCGCGCGATTTCGCGCCGCGCCTCTTCTTTTCCGTAAAGATAATCGCGCAGAATCGGCGTGTCGAATAGGGCTTTCATCGCGTGCCCCTGCCCGCCAGAAAGAACGCCGTCAGCGGATCCACACTATTCAAGGTCGCCGTGGGCGAGGGGGCTGGGGGGGCGATATCTGCCGCCGGCGTTTCGAGCGGTTCCGACGGTGCAGGCAAGGATAACGGCGCTGAAGCCGCCATTTCCTGGTCACCCGGCTCGACTTTTTCGCCCTCTGCAATCCCCTGACCTGTCCCCGCCCCCTCGCCTGAGGGTATCGCCCCAGAATATCCGGGCATCGCATTCCCACCCATAGAACCGCCCTGCTCTCTTGCTGAGGCCACATCGCCAGATGGGCTTGCGCCTCCCCCACCACCCTGCTCCCCCCCTGAGGGGGAACGGGAACCTGCCACGCCCTCTGCGGCGCGTTCCGTGGGGGGTAAAACTCTACCGTCTGATATCTGATTCCTGACTTCTGAAATAGAGGGTGCGGCAGGGGTAGATTCGCGTTTGTCGCGTCGCGCCGATTTTGCCTTTTCAAGCCGATCCTTCCAGATACCGAAGGCCAACTCCCTCGCCCGCTCTTCATGCGTCTGCCGGGCCAGAAATTGGTCAATCGCCAGACGAATTAACGCAACACGTGAAGTTTCTTCTAGCCGAGAAAGCTCATCCAATGCTTTAACTTGCTCATTCGAGATATCGATGATGGTTCGCATGAAATCTTGATAGCAAAAACTGTCATCATAGCAACAAGCATCTTATTTTTTTGCCAAGACATGTGGATAACGCTGCCCCAAATATGTCGAACTGGTATCTTTATTATAATAAATTCAATATTAAAAAGTATATATAGACAAGATATACTAATCTTGTTACTAAATTTTGCAGACCCATTGTGATATATTAGATGTATATATATAGCCAGGCCCTATATTAAGAAAAATCTTATATTAAGCTGCTATTTAACTTTAAGAAGGTCAAAAAAATAGTTAAAATAAATTGCGTGTGCTTGCGACCATCACTACAACCCTTTTATTCTTAGACCCCAGGTTGCCAACCCCAGAAAATCCGTTTTATAAGGAGTGTCACGTCCACTGGCCCAATCCCCATGGCGAGTGCTAAGCATCGCCAGCCTGAGTAAAACTATTCTGATGATTCGGGGTGCTGTGAGGAGGGGTTTGCTGCCCCTCATGTCCCCCTCAGGGTATCGTGGGATGGTATTTAAGGCTGAATGGCATTACCAGCACCCCCACCCATGCCGATGAGTGAACAGTGCATCATCTGCCCGTTCATGCACGCATCTCGCCCCACCAGATAATTCATGCCGCTTCAGGTGATAACCAAGGTAGGCAGAAATGAGCCAAGAGGCTCGCGATACAAGCGTGTGGTGGAGATGGTCCGGCTTAAGGATTAAAAGGATCTGTGATGTGTAAGCGAGAAAGGCACGAACAGAGGCGAGGAAAACGGGGGAGCGCGTTATGTGCCTGCGCCGCCCCTTTCTCCTACCCTAACGCCCTACTGACCGGATTTCACCGCCGGCTTGGCAGGGGCTTGCGAATTGGGTGCCGACGACGCCGTAGCAGGTGGCTTATTAGCGGGCGGCATCATCGGATAACCCTTTGGCATGCCCATCATCATGGTTTTTTGCTCCTCGGGGCTGATTTTACCGTCCTTATTAGTATCCTGCCGAGCGAAGCTTTCCTCCGCAGGTGCGAGTAGCTCGGCTCTGGAAATCGAGCCATCTTTATTAGTATCCATTGCGTCGAAGCGTGCCTTAGCAGGCGCCAAAAACTCGGCCTTGGGAATATTGCCGTCCTTGTCTTTTTTCACCATCATATTCATGGGATTTGGCATTCCCTGCATCATCGTGCCCGGCCCGCCTTTAGTTGGTGCGCCTGTTGGCGCTGCCGCCGGAACACCGACGGGTAGGGCCGTCTGGGCAAAGGCTGCGGGCGAAGCGACCAACGCCGTGGTGAGAAGAAGCACCGCCAGCCTGTGGCGGGGGTTACGGGTGGGAGCCAATAAACGCATAAAATCTCCTGATTGAGGTTGGTTGATTCTAGTTCAGTTGATTGAGCAAAAAAAACTTATTAATTCAAGTGGCAGATGCGTCATAGATAAACTCAAGCGGTCATAAAAACAAGACCAATCATAAAGTCAAAGCATAGGGCTGAGCCAGTTTTTCACAGCGCGACCTACCCATTGCTAGTAATATCTGCTCACCCTAACCCGCCCCTTATAACTGCTGAAAAAATTCCGGGAGGAGGGTGACCTGCTCGACCATCTCGGTGATCACGCCAAGCTTATGCTGTTTGAGGAGTCTGGCCAGCTCCTCCCCATCCACCAGCTCAATCGCCGTTGCCCCATCGCGCGTGGCCTCGCGGCGGGCATCGGTGGTGAAGCTGCCGGTGGTGATGATCAGCCCCTTATCCGCCCGCCCCATCATTGCGCCGCGGAAATCGCGAATTGCTCCCGCCCCCACACTGCCTTTATAGCGTTTGCACTGAAAGAAGACGGTGAAGGAAAGCAGATTGATTTTGAGCACCCCAATACCATCAATCCCGCCATCGCCGGTTTTACCGGTGACCTGCACTTTGATAAACCCGGATTCACGCAACACGCGCTGGCAGAGGCGCTCAAACGCATCCGGCTTGATACTGCTCAGCAGTTCCAGCAGATTTTCCTGCCACTCTGCCGTCATATCATCGGCCTCCTCAGGGAGATTGGCATCCTCTGGTTCCCGCCCCTTTGCGATCAAGTCTATTGACGGTTTATCTTCCCGCTTCTTTTTTTTGCGCTCTTCGTAGCCTCTGCGAAGCATTTGTTTGACGCGCTGCGTTATCTGCTCGTCCGTCATCTCTTCGCCCGGCGGAATCGACCACGTGCCCCGACCTTCTTGGATGAGTGCCCCCACCAGTTTCAAATAGCTTCGCGCCCAAGCCGCCCGATCCCATAGTTTAGCCCGCGTGCCACTCGGCAGCATGATGTTCTGCATCTCTTCCGAGAATCCCTCGCGCTCGACCAGCTTGTCGTAAATTTCCTCATTCGAGCCGGAGCCGCCCAGCGCTTTGATCGCCTCGAGCGTCGGGCGCATCAAATCGAGATGGGTGGGCATCGGATCATCTTGCAATTTCAATTTGGCCATAGGGCGCTCCCGTTACGCTCCATCCCTAGCGGATAGAATCATCGGAATAAAGCCCCGTTTCAGCCCCTCCTCGCCCTGATTGGCGGGGATGGGGTGGCGAACAGGGATCTACGCGCTTAAAATCGGGTTTTTCTGGAAAATTTCGCCCCTCCAAATCGCCAAGGGGCGATTTGGCTCCCCCTCAAGGGGGGAGCGGATGAGGTGGTGGGCCGAGCAAGGGCGCGCCACTTAGGGGACATGATAGAATGGCGCGGAGCGAAATGGAGATGGTCTGGAACTAGCCCTACGCGCTATTCTATCATGTCCCCTTCCTCCCTCCGAAAATTTCTTGCATTCGCCGTGTCATCGCTTGACTCATTAAATAAGTGCACTTATTATAAGTGCACTCATAATAAGGAGGGGGTGATATGTTGATCGCAGAACATACGATGATTTCGTCTGCACCGCCGGCGAATATCTGGAAACTCTGGGCGGATGTGGCGAGCTGGAACGAATGGGATCAGGACATTGAATATGCGCGCCTGGAGGGTGAGTTTCAGGCCGGTGCCAAAGGGGTGCTAAAACCCAGGAGCGGGCCGCGCGTTGCGTTTACAATTGCCGAGCTTGCGCAGGGCGTATCTTTCACCAGCATTTCCTCCCTGCCCCTCACAAGGCTGCGTTTTGCACATCACCTCGTGCCCATGCCGGGGGGAGGCTGCAAGGTAACGCACCGCATCGAAATGTCAGGCATGCTGGCATTTCTTTTTGGCAGGCTGCTCGGCCCGGGCATGAAATCATCCCTGCCGCAGGCCATGAATCGGCTTACTCACGCGACACAGGCGCTATAACTATATCCCACGGCGGGAGAATGATGGCTATAGATTGGGATAGGGCGAGTAACGCAAAGACACCGACCGATAGCGCGGGCTTTCTGCTTTGGCAAGTATATCACCTATGGCATCGCCGCATTACCCGCGCACTTAAGCCTCTAAAACTAACGCATATGCAGTTTGTGCTGCTGGCATGCGCAGGCTGGCTGACGAGGGAGAGCCCGCTGTTAAACCAAAAGCAATTATCGGAGTTTACAGGTATTGATGTCATGACCGTTTCTCAGGTGCTGCGCACCCTTGAAAAAAAAGGCTTCATTCGCCGGCGGCCGCACCCCCAGGACCCGAGATCCCACGCCATAAGCCTTCACGCAAGCGGGACAAGGATTCTTGAGCAGGCCCTGCCGATCGTCGAGGCGTCTGATGCGATGGTTCTGGCTTCAGGGTCGCAGAATGTCGCGGAACTGCTCCGGTGCATCTTGGAAAAGAATTCCGAGTATAATCATTTGCAAAAATAATGGATTATTTTTGCGTTACGCCCTCACGGAGCTTGCTCCGTCTTCATGCCAAGGCGAGGCAAGCCCGCCACTTACGGAGGATGGGTTTGATAGGCCGTTGACGCGTGTATTCGTCAACCGGCCGTTGTTTTTTGCCTCGCCCTTTACCGCGGATAGCCTCCCAAGAATAAAGCGCCGTTTTAGCCCCTCCCCGCCCTGATTGGCGGGGGCTGCGAGCGAACAGGTATCCACGCGCGTAAAAACGGGGTTTTTGGGGGAAGAATGCGGGCGCTTAGGTCAGGCGTGCCAATGAGCGCATGGATATCCCCCTCACCCAGCGCCGCCTAAGCTCGCGATGCTCGCTAAGGCTTCGCAACCCTCTCCCCCCTGCTACGCGGGGGCGAGGGAAAGATACGGGCGAAATGTAAGCATGTCTCCTGACTATCACCTCTCCCCTCGGAAGAGGTCGGCGAAATGCCACATTCATGTGGCAGGGCGACGGGTGAGGGCTGACTTGCCCCCCCGCTGGCGGGGGGCGAATCTGCGTCAGCAGATTCCGGGGGGTGGGTATCATACGTCGCATCGCGCCCACCCCCTCGAATCCGTAAAGAACGGATTCTG
>JAJTIB010000026.1 GCA_021300075.1 Rickettsiales bacterium | reverse complement strand
GTGTTGAAGCGCGCCAGAAATTCAGGCCCGACCTCGTAGCTGGCTTGGGCAATCGTGGGGCCGATGGCTGCGAGAATATGCTCTGATTGTGCCCCCAGCGATTGCATCGCCCGTAGGGTATTCTCCAAAATGCCGGACGTCGCGCCCTTCCAGCCCGCATGCGCCGCGCCGATTACACGATTTTTCGCGTCATAAAAAAGCACTGGAGCACAATCGGCGGTTAAAATTCCAAGCATCAGGCCCGGGGTATTACTCACCATCGCATCCGCTTTCGGGCGCTCGGCGAATGGGCTATTCACGATGACGACATCCGCCGAATGGATTTGATGCAGCGTGCAAAGCTGTGAGGAATCAACGCCAAAGGCGCCCGCGACACGCCGACGGTTTTCGGCCACGGCTTCGGGCGCATCGCCACTGCCAGGACCGCAATTGAGTGACGCATAAATGCCGGCACTCACGCCGCCCTGACGGGTGAAAAACCCAGCGCGAATGTCGGGTGGTGTGGAAAATGGAACTTCCATTACACAAATCCCGGCATGTCGATGTTACCCGCAGGTGTGACGGCCATGACTTTGAATAAATCGCCCATAGCTTGTGGTGAGATGAGACGCTCCAGCCCTGAAGCGATCGCGGCGCGTTGTTCTTCAGAGGCTTTGCGTTGCAGCATTTCGGCGCGTAACTGTGCCCCAAGCCGCGTGAGATACAGGCCTTGCGCGACCGGCCCAAGAACCCTGAGACCGCTTTCCTTGGCAATTGCGGCAAGCGACGTGAAATCAACATGGGCGGTGAGATCTGCCTCGCCCGGGTCTTGGAGCACGGCATGAAAACGGTGCGAGCGGACAGCCTGCAAGGTGTCCTGGTGTGCTTCGCCCAGATAGCCATAATCAATGACGAGCGCGGCACCGCCATGCGCGGCGATACGGTTACTTATCTGGCGGAAAAGACTGCGGCTGATGGGTGACTGCTCCATCACCGTGCCGGGGGCAATTTTACCGCCGCTTTTGGCGAGCGTCAGGTTGGGTTGCGTCAGCACATAATCGAGGGATTCTTTGCCCGCATTCCAGTAAATACGTCGCTCGCAGACGCCTTCTTCGGTCATCACATATTGGCGAATAGGCAGGGCATCAAAAAATTCATTGGCAATGAAAAACATTTTATTCTGTGGTAATTCATCGACCGCCTCGAGCCACTCAATGCGTGGATGTAAATCGCGCAGTTTCAGATATTGGGCGTGGGCGAGTACTGGCGAAGTCTCGACCATATGCAGGGTGATGCTGGCGTGAAAGTTGGGCACGTTTTTGGTGGCGCGCAGGAAATCGGCCATGAGTGCGCCGCGCCCTGGCCCAAGTTCGGCAATACTGATGGGTCCACCACCGGCAAGACGCCAGTATTCGGCGAGGCCCACGCCAATCATTTCACCAAAAATCTGCGAGATTTCAGGTGCGGTGATAAAGTCGCCCTTGAGGCCAAGCGGGTCTTGCTTGCGGTAGTAGCCATGTTCGGGATGGGCGAGCGCCAGCATCATGTAATCGGCAACCGAAATGGGGCCTTCGGCCGCAATTTTTTCGCGGATGATGCTGAGTAGTTCGGACATGATGATATTTTATAGTCAGTTGCATAAATAATTACACATAATTATTTAGGCGTCTCGCTCGCTACGCGGCGCAAAACCGCCTTTTATGGCGGACGGTTTTGATACTCACTTGTGCAATAAATTGCTCACGTGAGAATATGCCATAACGCGCATCACGCGTCACGCACCACGCATCACATTTTTCTGTGCTCTTACCAAGAGCCATATCCCAACCATCATCATCGGTAGGCAAAGCAGCTGCCCCATCGTCATCCACTCACCGAAAATAAACCCAAGCTGGGTGTCGGGCTGGCGGAAAAATTCTACCCCAAATCGAGCCATACCGTAGCCCAGCATGAAGGCGCCACCGATCGCCCCCTCACGCTTCAAAAGCGGCGTGAACCGCACCAGCAGAAATAAAATAATAAACAGCAGCAGCCCTTCGGCCAGCGCCTGATAAAGCTGGCTGGGGTGGCGCGGAATTCCGCCTGCGCCCGGAAAAACGATGCCCCAGGGCGCATCCGTCTGGCGGCCATAAAGCTCACCATTGATGAAATTGGCGATGCGCCCTAGACACAGGCCGATGGGTGTTGCGGCGGCGAGATAATCAAGCACCCGAAGATAAGGCAGCTTATGCTGGCGCGCATAAAAATAAAAAGCGAGCAGCACGCCGACTAATCCGCCATGAAAACTCATACCCCCATGCCAGATCTGCAAGGCTTCAAGCGGATGGGCGTCGTAATAGCTGAACTGGTAAAACAGCACATAGCCCAGACGTCCGCCAAGGATAATGCCAACCACTGCATAGGTGATGAGGTCTTCTCTCGCTTTATCGCTGAAAAAGGGTACGCGGCGGTTCAGCCAGCCAATATAGATATAGGCTAAAAGAATTCCCGCAATATAGGACAGCGCATACCAGCGAATCACCAGCGGGCCGATTTCAAAAGCGACGGGGTCGATGGCGGGGAAGGGCATGGTCAGGTTTTAGGTTACAGGTTATAGGTTTTAGGCTTCGGGTAGGGAAGATCCTGAGCCCTAACCCCGAAACAGGGAACCAGTGCTCTTCTTCTTTAAGCTAAAACCTAAAACCTACAACCTGAGTTCTAAAAGAACGGATCATCCTTGAGTAGATAATTTTGCAGATAATCCTTGATTCCGTCTTCAAGCGAAGTGAAGGGCCTGGTATAGCCCGCCGCTTGCAGCTTGGTCATATTCGCCTCCGTCAGATACTGGTATTTGGGGCGGATATGTTCGGGCATCTCAAAAAAGGTGATGGCCGGGGCTTTGCCAAGCGCGCTAAATACCGCATGCGCGAGGTCTTTGAAGGTGCGCGCCTTGCCGCTGCCCAGATTGAACAGGCCGCTAACTTGCGGATGCTCAAGCAGCCATTCGATGACCGCGACGCAGTCTTTAATATAGACGAAATCGCGCAGTTGTTCGCCGTCCTTATATTTGGGGTTATAGGATTTGAACAGATGCACCGGCCGGCCATGTTTAGCATGGGGGAAGATGGTGCAGGCCACCGATTTCTGGTCGCCCTTATGGTATTCATTGGGCCCGTATACATTGAAGAATTTGAGCCCGACCCATTGCGGCGGGGTCTTGCCGCCATCGGCGAGCGTCAGCGATACGAACTGGTCGAACATCTGTTTGCTCCAGCCATACGCATTCATCGGGTGGAGCTTGGCGAGGTAGTCCATATCAATGCGGTCTTCAAAGCCGTGTTC
>JAJTIB010000190.1 GCA_021300075.1 Rickettsiales bacterium | reverse complement strand
CCGGCCTGCGCGTAAATACGGCCATTTTTAACCAGCGCCGTGCGTAGCGTAATGCAGGTATCCATTGTGCCGTTGGCGGAGAAATAACCAACACAACCGGCATAAAAACTGCGGCGCACGGGCTCCAGCTCATCAATAATTTCCATGGCGCGGATTTTGGGAGCGCCACTGACCGTGCCTGCCGGAAAGCCAGCGACCAGCGCGTCTATGGCGTCTTTGCCTTTTGCAATCTCGCCTTCGACGTTGGACACAATATGCATCACATGCGAATAATGCTCGATGATCATCTGCTCGGTGACTTTGACTGCGCCGCGCTCGGCCACACGCCCCACATCATTACGGCCTAAATCAAGCAGCATCAGATGTTCGGCGCGCTCTTTCGGGTCGGAAAGTAATTCGGCGGCGAGTGCCGTATCTTCGGCCTTGGTTTTGCCGCGTGGCCGCGTGCCGGCGATGGGGCGAATTGTCACCGTTTCGTCGCGCAGTCGCACCAGAATCTCAGGGCTGGAGCCCACCAGCGCATAGTCACCAAAATTGAGATAGAACAAAAAAGGCGAGGGGTTGAGATGCCTCAGTGCCCGGTAGAGGGCGAGGGGGGACAGCTCAAACGCAGCCTCGAAGCGCTGCGACAATACGACCTGAAAAATATCACCTGCGGCGATGTAATCTTTGGCAGTCGCGACCATTTTCTCGTATTCAGCAAGTGTCAGATTTGAGGAGAAGGGACAGGGTTTTCCGGCTCCGTCTTTATAGTATTGGCGCTGGTCGATCGGGCCTTGCAGCTGCCGCGCCACGCGGGTGATGCGTTCGGCTGCCGCGTCGTAATGCGCGCCAGCATCGCCCTCCGTTTCCCACACCGGTGCGATGAGATAGACCACGCCATGCACCGCGTCGAAAATCAGCATGGTGCGTGGGCGCAGGAAACAGGCATCAGGAATGCCAATCGTATCGGGTTTGGTGTCGGGGAGGCGCTCCATCAGTTTCACCATGTCATAACCCATGTACCCGACCAGACCGGCGGCCATCGGCGGCAGGGTTTCGGGTAAATCCATGCGGTGGTCGAGCACGAGTTTGCGTAGCGAACTGATACTATCATCCCATGCAGGGGTGAAGCTGTCTTCTCGGAAGGGTGGCGTGATCGAAAGTTCAGGCTTATTGCCGCAGCAGCGCCACATTAAATCCGGCTCCAGCCCGATAATGGAATAGCGCCCACGCGTTTCACCGCCCTCGACCGATTCAAGCAAAAACGCGGGCGTATCTTCTCGCCCGAGCTTCAGCATGGCGGAGACTGGCGTTTCAAGATCGCTCACCAGTTTCATCCACACCACCTGACGAATGCCGGACTTCGCGGTTTTCACAAATGTAGTTTTGTCGGGCGTGAGTATCATGCGCTTACTGGCTCTGGCCAAGGCTGGGTATGGCATGGTGCTGAACGACCGGATGGCGCGCGACCAGCGATTGATACCAGGCATTGGCGAGTTCGTTGGCCAGTTCAGCAATGGCTTCCTTCTCATCAACATTGGTGATTTTTGGTGCATTTGCCGCCACTTTTGTTTCGCGCATCACTGACAGCACATAGCTACCATCCGCCTGCGCGACGGGTCCTGCTACCTGATTTTTCTGCACCTCAAAAATAGCTTCAATAAGCGAGGCAGGAAGTGCTTCTTGAACTTTCGAATTAGCAACTGGTCGGGTGAGCCAGCCGCTTTCACGCAGTTTTGCGCCACTTGCCGCCATTAACTTTTGGCGTGTAGCTTCATCGCTTGCAGCACTTAAGGCCGCTTTCAATTTATCTGCCTGTTCTTTTGCTTGGGCGGCGGAAGTTTCGAGGCGGTAGCGTTGAATGACTTCATCTTTAACCGCGGCGAGGGGCGCAGGCTCCGCCGCTTGAATGGACACAACGCTGACGAGGAAATAGACGCCATCTGCCGTTGTTTCAAGGCCGGAAGTCTCACCCTCTTCCAGTGCAAATCCTTTTTGCAATACAGCCTCTATCAAGCTGCCAGAGTAACGCTTTGCGCTATTTTTCTGCATGCCATCAGCACTAATTTCGCTCATGGTTTTTTCTTCGGCCGCGATGCCAGAATCAGCGAGCGCCTTGGTGAGGGAGTCGCCTGCGGCAATTGCATCCTCAATCTGATACCCAAGCTCCATCCGCGCCTGTTCGTCACGTCCGGTGAGTGCGTCTTTGGCGAGCACTGCGTAACGCAGCGTGCGTGTTTCAGGACGAAGGAATTCCTTGGTTTTAATACGTTCGTAAAATTCGTTCAACTCGGCATTACTTGGCGGTGCATTGCCTCCGGCGGCGAGGGTGATAATCGTTGCACGGCGCATTTGCGTGGCGCTGAGCGTTTGCAGCGTGAGAAAGGAGGGTGGGAGTCGGAGTTGATCGAGATCGCCCGAATTGAACAATAGGCGCTGCATGGTTTCTTCGCCAACCATAAGGCGATATTGCCCTTCGCTCATGCTTTGTGAGGCGAGAAAGGAATTAAAAGCATCGGGATTAAACCGGCCATCAACGTTTTGGAACATCTGGTTCTGCATGGTTTCGAGGGCAATAAGATTTTCGCCCATCCTCAACTCCAGGTCCTCAGCGGCAAGGCGCAGAAGCCGCACCTCAATCATGCGGTTCAGCACCTGGGCGCGGAACATTTCTGAATCAAGAATTTCCGGCGGAAGCTGGTTGCCTGCGCGCTCGCGCACCTGTTGCAGTTCACGATTGAATTCCGCGTCGGAAATAGTCAGGTCGCCAACGCTCGCAAGGCTTTGGCCCGTGAGCCCTGTGTTGAGCATGTCGCCCACACCCCAGACGGCAAAGGTAATGATCAGAAAAAGCATCAGGAGTTTGGAAAAAAACCCCGAGACGGACCGACGCATGGTGGTGAGCATAAAAAACCTCAAAATAATCAATGATGGTGTGTAGGGGCACGGCGGGTAAATGTAAAGAGTGCTTCGGTTGACGCGTCTGATTTACTGCGTCATAAGATGCGGCATGTCCGAGCCAAAGCCCATCCTCCTAGTTGCTAACTGGAAACTGAATGGCACCCGCGCGCGTGTACGCGGTTTTGTTCATGCCTTTAAACAGGCCGAATGGAACCTGCCTCGTCGGGTGGAAGTCGTTTTCTGCCCACCCATGCCTTATCTTCTGACGGCGGCAGCGGCGCGTGCACCCAATACGCGGCTTGTACTTGGCGCACAGACCTGTTCGAGTGAGAGCGAGGGCGCGTTTACGGGCGAGGTTAGCGCCGCGCAAATTAGTGACTCAGGCGCGGAGTATGTCATCATCGGCCATTCGGAGCGCCGCCAGCGCGGTGAAAGCGATGCTGTGATCCGTGGCCAGCTTCACCAGGCCGGGCGCGCCGGGCTGATGCCGATATTCTGCATCGGTGAAACCGAGGCCGAGCGCAAAGCCGGTAAAACCGAAGTCGCGCTTGCGGCGCAACTGGCCGCCCTTCAAGGGTTCTCGGGCTCGTTTGTGGTGGCCTATGAGCCGGTCTGGGCGATTGGAACGGGCCTTACCCCGACGGTGAAAGAAATTGCCGCCGCCCATGCGTTTATTCGTATGCAGATGGTGAAATCAGGGCGTGACAGCGCATTTCGCCTGTTGTATGGAGGCTCGGTTAAACCCGCCAATATTCAAGAAATTCTGGCCATTTCCGGCGTGGATGGGGTGCTGGTGGGCAGCGCGAGCCTCGACACGACATCGTTTGCGGCCCTGCTGGAAGCGGCGCGTAAGTTGGAAAATATATAAGGAGCGACCATGGAAACCGTATTGCTGGTGATTCAAGTGCTGGTCTGTATTGCGCTCATCGGGGTGATCCTGATCCAGCGCAGTGAGACGGATGGGTTTGGTCTTGGCTCTGGCTCTGGCATGAATATGTTCTCAAGCCGTGGCCAGGCGAATTTCCTGACGCGCACAACGGCGATTCTCGCTACTATTTTCATCATCAATAGTCTGGCGCTGTCGATCATTGCTTCGCGGAGTAACGCGCCTTCAATCGTTAATGTGATTCAGGAAAAAGAGACTAATAAAACGCCACAAGTGCCGCTCGCGAGGGACGAGGCGCCCGCCAGTTCGGCGGATATTCCAGCATCCGTGCCACCCCTTGTACCTACGCCTGAATCTACATCCACGCCAAAACCTGCTCCTGACGCTACAAAAGCGGCCCCCGCCGTGCCGGTGGCGGAGTAGTCGCGGTGGCTGCGAAATATATTTTCATCACGGGCGGGGTGGTTTCCTCGCTGGGCAAGGGGCTTTCCGCCGCGTCGCTCGCTGCGCTACTGCAGGGGCGTGGCTTCAAAGTGCGGCTGCGTAAGCTCGACCCGTATCTGAATGTTGACCCCGGCACCATGAACCCGACCCAGCATGGCGAAGTATTCGTGACGGAAGACGGGGCAGAAACTGACCTTGACCTTGGCCATTACGAGCGTTTTACCGGCGTGAACGCCAGAAAATCCGACAATGTGACGACCGGGCAGATTTATTCGACCCTGCTCGCCAAGGAGCGGCGCGGGGATTACCTGGGCGGCACGGTGCAGGTGATTCCGCATGTGACGGATCTTATCAAAAACTTCATCCGCGGCAGTGAGACGGATGAAGATTTTATCCTCTGCGAAATTGGCGGCACGGTCGGCGATATTGAGGGTCTGCCGTTTTTTGAAGCGATCCGTCAGCTTGGTTACGAGCTTGGGCGCGGGCGCGTGCTGTTTGTGCATGTCACCCTCATCCCCTACATCGCCGCCGCGCGGGAGCTGAAAACCAAACCCACCCAGCATTCGGTGAAAGAGCTGCGCTCCATTGGTATTCAGCCTGATATTCTGCTCTGTCGTGCTGACCGCGAAGTGCCGCTGGGCGACAAAAAGAAAATCGCGCAGTTCTGTAATGTGCCCGTGGAAAATGTCATCTCCGCGCTCGATGCGGCGACGATTTATCAGGTGCCGCAGAACCTGAACCGCGAGGGGCTGGATACGCAGGTGCTGAAGCATTTCGGGCTGAAATCGAAACGCGAGCTTCATCTGGCCGAGTGGGAGCGTATCGTGAAACGCCACGCCCAGCCCAAAGGCGAGGTGACGGTGGCGCTGGTGGGCAAATATACCAGCATTGGCGACACGTATAAATCGCTTACCGAGGCGCTGGATCACGCCGGCATCGCCCATAATCTGCGCGTGAAAGTGCAGTGGATTAATTCGCGCGTCTTTGAATCAGCCGATGCGGCGAAAAAGCTGAAAGAGGTGGATGCGATCCTCGTTCCCGGCGGGTTCGGGGAAGACGGGGTGCGCGGTAAAATCGCCGCTGTGACTTACGCGCGCGAGCATCACATTCCCTATTTTGGTATTTGTTTTGGGATGCAGGTTGCGGTGATTGAAATGGTGCGGAATCTCTTAGGCGTCAAAGACGCGACCTCAAGCGAATTTTCCGCCGCCGCCAGCAAAGACATACGCGGGCCGGTTGTGGGGCTGATGACGGAGTGGAAAACCGCCGGTAAAACCGAGCGCCGCAGCAAAGAGTCGGATCTGGGCGGCACAATGCGTCTTGGTGCTTATCCATGCGTGATTGCGCCCAAAACCCTTGCCCATAAAATTTACGGTGCGGCGGAAATTTCCGAGCGCCACCGCCACCGTTATGAGGTGAACCTCAATTACGCTGACGCGCTCGCCAAACAGGGCGTGGTGTTCAGCGGGCTCTCGCCAGATGGCAGACTTCCCGAGATCGTCGAACTCAAAAACCATCCGTTCTTTATCGGCGTGCAGTTCCATCCTGAATTTAAATCCCGCCCCTTCGCCCCGCACCCGATTTTCGCGGCCTTCATCAAGGCGGCGAAGGAGAATAAGCGCGCTGAACCAAAACTGGCAAAAGCCAGAAAGCAGGTAGCGTGATGTCGCGTCATGTAAAAGCAGGCAATGTGACTTTCGGTAATGATTTGCCGCTCACGCTCATTGCCGGGCCGTGTCAGATGGAATCGCAGGGTCATGCGCTGGAGGTGGCGGGGACGCTCGTCCAGATGACAAAAAAACTCGGCAT
>JAJTIB010000179.1 GCA_021300075.1 Rickettsiales bacterium | reverse complement strand
TTTCTGTTTCTGCTCGAGCCAGCTCGAATAATTGCCCTCAAAAGGCCGCCCCTGGCCGCGATCGAGTTCCAGCGTCCAGCCGGTGATATTGTCGAGAAAATAGCGATCATGCGTCACCATCACTACCGTACCGGGATAATTTTTGAGGTAATGCTCAAGCCAGGCCACTGATTCGGCATCCAGATGGTTGGTGGGTTCATCGAGCAGCAGCATGTCGGGTTTTTCGAGCAGTAATTTGGCGAGCGCGACGCGGCGCTTCTCGCCACCGGAGAGGGTTTTGACAGCCGCCTCCCCCGGGGGGCAGCGCAGCGCTTCCATCGCCACCTCGATTTCACGGTCGAGTTCCCAGGCATTCGCTGCGTCAATTTTTTCCTGCAGCGTGCCCTGTTCTTCGATGAGTTTCATCATCGCATCATTGTCACTCACTTCGCCGAGTTTTTCGGAAATGGCATTGAAATCTTCGAGAAGTTTTTTCTTTTCTTTGAGGCCTTCCATCACATTATCAAAGGCGTTTTTGCTCTCGTCGAGCTTGGGTTCTTGCGGTAAAAACCCAACCTTAATGCCTTCGGCGGCCCAGGCCTCGCCGTTAAATTCCTTGTCCAGCCCTGCCATGATTTTTAGCAATGTTGATTTGCCCGCACCGTTATGGCCGACAATGCCAATTTTTGCGCCCGGAAAAAACGATAGCCAAATATCTTTAAGTACGGTTTTTCCGCCCGGATAGGTTTTCGATAAGCCTTTGATTACATATACAAATTGATGCGTCATGGCGATTTCCTTGTTACGTGCGCCTTGTTGTAGCCTCCCTTGTTTTGTTGTACAAGTGTCATCAAAGCGTCATCAAAACCTGATATGGATACGTCCAAAGAGGTACTATGGAAACATGGACAGATTTTATCCGCGATGAACAGGATTCAGAGCTTACCGTTCGCGACGTTATACTCATTTGCAAAAATGATCTTACAGATTATTTTTGCAAATGAGTATAACGTCTGGCGACAAAAAAATCCTTCAATAATTGCCCGCATTCGGCTTCCATCACTCCACCCACGACTTCCGGCGCATGGTGGCAGGTTGCTTGTGCGAAGACCCGCGCGCCATGTTCGACCCCTCCGCCTTTTGCGTCATAAGCCCCGAAAATAATTTTTTTGATTTTAACAAGGGATGCTGCCTGCGCGCACATGGCGCATGGTTCAAGGGTTACGTAAAGCGTGCAGCCCTCGAGGTATTTTTCACCCCTGCCCCGACAGGCTTCCTGAATGACAAGCAGTTCTGCGTGCGCCGTGGCGTCCTGCCGTATTTCGACCTCATTATGCGCTTGAGCCAGCACCCTACCATCTGCCCCCACCACACAAGCGGCAATTGGCACTTCGCCTTTGACAGCGGCTTGGGCGGCAAGGGTGAGGAGCTGGGACATGGGGAGGGTCATAAGCGATTCACGTCATCTCAAAACCGCGTGGTGAGCGCCAACTTTTGCTTAAGGGGAAGTGTAGCGTCTACCGCTTACGAAACGCTTCGAGGCTTACGACCTTCTCGTCATTGGCGGGGGCAGATTCTTCGCGCGTGGCTTCTTCTTCAAACGAGGCCAGCGGCGGTTTCTCGGCGCCTGTTTTGCCGGTGGCGGGACATGCGACTTTTTCTTCTCCTGCGGTTTTGGATGCGGGCGCTATTGCGCCATTGGCAGCAAATTTCTTGCCGTGAAACTGCAGGCCGAATTTAATCGACGGGTCGGCAAACGCCGTTAAGGCATCAAACGGCACGACGAGTTTTTCGGGGATGTTATTGAAGCTCAGCATGATCGAGAAATAATCTTTGGTGATGAGCAGATCCCAGTACTGGTGCTGAACGACGATAGTGATTTCCTCCGGATAGCGGGACTTGAGTTGCGGCGAGATGGTGACGCCCGGATAATTAGTCTGGAAGGAAATGAAGAAATGATGCTCGCCCGGCAGCCCGAAACGTTCGATATGCTTGAGCGCCTGACGCACCACGTCGCGCATCGCGTGGTCGATCATGCCGGGGTAGTCGATGGTTTCTTGGTTCATAAGGTGAAGCCTTGAGCTTTGAGCCTTGGGGTTTTAACTTTCTAATTATTCTTCATAGCACTTCAACCAGAGGGGCGCAACCAGAGGAATGTTCCAAGCTAAAACCTCACGTCTCATGGCTCATGTGAGGGGATTCTGTTGCCCGGCAATCCCTAGAATGCCCCCGCTTCGGTCTGCTGACCTCCGCGATAGGCGCCGCTCAAGGCTGGCTCGGGCTACTCCCTCGTTATGGCCGTTGCTTCTGTTGCCCGGTGCAACGGCTTGGTATTAAATCCGGCGAGGGCTATCCGGTTACAGAATCCCACTATTGAAGTGAGGGGATTCTGTTGCCCGGCTCCCCTCGGGCCGCGTTACAAACTAGGACTTGTCAGGCACCCTTAGGCAGCCAGACGAGCCGCGACGACATGGTTGTCGTTAGCAGCAACGAGCGCAAAGTTATCGTTTGCACTTAAAAAGTGACCGATTAAGGCAGGTCACGCCTGGCAAAAACCATGTTTTTATTGCGGTTGTCGAAGCTAATTCACCCCCGCCGAAATTCGTTGTTTTGCTAAACAAAATCAAGAATTTAAAAGTCGCTTTCACGCGCGCGGCGTGTACCACGAACTTCGGTGGAGGTGCCGGGTTCTGCCCCCGGGTCCAATCCGTCTATTCTACACGGCGTTTATCGCCATAGTCCCTTACGGAACCCTTCTAATATAGGGGACTCTGGGCCAGAAGTCCAGTGGCCACTTTCTTCCAAAACCGTCATCAAACTGTCATCAAACTTTGCTAGGGTGACAGATAGAAAAGGGATTTATTTATGGCAACTGAAAGCAATGAAACCCAGCCAGTGAGCACGGAAGTCACTATCGGTGGGCAGCGTTTTGAGCTTAAGAATATGACGGCCGAACAAGGCGCCGCGCTTTATGCCCTGCTCTCGCCGGAAGATAAAAAACTTGCCGACAGCATTGCCGCAATTGCCAAGAATTTCCACTCGCTTTCGAGCATTGAACTGCCTCCCGGGATGTCGGTTACCACTGCGCTTGAAAAATATTTTGGGGCGCTTAAGGCTGGCCGCGGCAAGATTGAAGACGGTGCGGAAGTATTTCTCAAACAGATGGATGGTGCCATTGGCGAGCTTCCCGCCGTTCAGGGCATTCGTCGACTTGCCGGTGCTGCCAACACGGCCGCAGATGTCTGGGATGGCGCCGTGCGCGGACTTATGGCGCCTTACCGTGCGCTGATGGCCACTCCCGGGCTGGCGAGCACGCTGACGCCGGGAACAAATATTAGCGATGAGCAGGCACGGGCGTTCGGTGCGGCTTATGCGGCGGCCGAAGCCATGCACCGCGCGCCGGCAAAAGAAGAAGGCATTGGCGGTTTTTTTGCCAGCACCTCGCGCACGCTTGGCTATGGCTATATGCGGCTGATGCATAGTCTGCCGTTCATTCCCACGGTTATGAGCGCGATTGGCCACTGGTTCCAAGGTCTCCCCGCTAACTGGGATTTCGGTGCCGCCTGGGAAAAAGCGAAAGAGGAAGTCGCCAGTGAGCAGAAGGCAGAGCTCAATAAATATGGCGGCCATATGCCCACACTCGAACAATACCAGACACATGCGCGGCAGGTGGGAATGCAGGAAAAGGCCCGCCCGGCCGCTGCCGCCATGGTCACGGCAGCGGGGAGCATTGCCGGTATTGAGGCGCCAAAATTAGTGGAGGCGATTACCAAGGGTGGGATTATTCGCACCCATGAGGGTGGACTGGCGCAGGTGACTATTCAGGATGGGCGGCCCGTTCAGGAAGCTGCCAAAGGCCCGAATGGAGAACCACTGACGGTGGGCGACGAGCGTCGGGGAATGCTGGATGAAGCCTTGCCCCAGCCGGGTCGCGGCACTGGTCATCATCTTGCCTATGGCGCGACCGTTGGCGCTGGGGCAGTTGTTGGTGCGGCCGGTCTTCATGGTGTCGCCGAGGGTGTGGCGCGCCAGACAGCAGGCGGCCAGGCACTGGCGAAGGCTTCAGAATCAGCATTAAAAGAATCGCTAAAGCTCGAAGTTAAGGCAGCATCAGCAGAGAAAGCGGCGGCTCGTATTAACGGTGGTGGCTGGCGGCTGCCGTTTCAAACGGCTGAAAAAGAAGCGGCAAAAGCGGTTGAGCTGCGTGAAAAGTCGCAAACTGCGTTTAATAAGGCCGCCACAAATGAGGACCTCGCGAAAGCGCGCGTGACAAAATTTGAAGCCGGAAAATTTGGCAGGGCGGCGGTTGAGGATCTGGCAGACAAGCCGAAGGGTTTTTATAACAATATTATTACCAAGCCCTTCCGCTGGGCAGGTCGTGCGTTTGGTGATATGGGCGGTAAGATTGCGGACGGTGTCGGGCGTCTAGTCGGCCGATCGGCTACGAATGTTGTTTCGGGGGTGAGGAGTTTTGATGCGGTAGAGGGTATTACTGCGTTTGGTAAAACTGCACTTGGTAAAGCCACGCCCTGGATTACTGCGGGTGTGACGGCCTATGAAACAACGGATGGCGTGAAGGCGCTGGTGGAAGGCGATGGGCGACGGGCAACTGAATCTTTGACCGGAGCGGGTACGGTGGTTGCTGGCGCAGGCGCCGGTGCAGCCATTGGAGTTTGGTTCTTTGGTGTGGGGGCGATTCCGGGAGCCCTTGTAGGTTCTGCGGTTGGCGGCATTGCTAGCATTTTCTCCAAGCCTGCGGCGGTGGGGATTTATGATTACATCCATCAACCCGTCCGCAGCAAAGACAAAAACGCGCTTGCCCAGCCCGGCAGTACAGGCACACCCGATCCCGGGCTGGCAGCGGCAGCCACATACGCTGAGCAGAATGCTCAAAAAGCCCGCGATCAAGCACGATATGCCATGGCGGGGACAAAAAGCACAATGTTGGGTGCGGTGCATTCGGTTGCCGATGGTTCGACTGTTCAATCCAGCAAAGTGGCCTTTGTGCCGGTGGCAGCCGCGCCGATCAGCTTTGATTTCGCCTAGTCCCACGCGCGCGCTTGTGCTGTGCCGCTTCACTTCGCCGTGGATAACTATTGCGCGTGTCTTGCAGCCCGACGGCGGGCAGGGGAGTATTCGCTCATCCTGTCATTCCCGCCTTCGCGGGAATGACAAAACCGGAAAGAGCAGTCCATGACCGCAATCAAAAAACCTCAGGAAGCCAGTGAGTTTGAAACGCTCTCCACCCGCCGCGCGGTCGCGCCGGAGCTTGAAAAAATTCTCTATGAACCACTCAAAGTGCTCGATCACGGTTTTGTGCGCGTCGTCGATTATATGGGGGATGACGCGGCCATTGTGCAAGCGGCGCGCGTAAGCTACGGCAAGGGCACCAAGCAGGTGAGCCAG
>JAJTIB010000090.1 GCA_021300075.1 Rickettsiales bacterium | reverse complement strand
ACGATGGAAATGCCGCGATTGAATTTAACATCGACGATGTTCATGGAACAAATTGCTGATCTTGAATCTCAATTGCTGGTAAAGCATCGCGCCAGGCCTGTGATGGGTGCGGAGCTGGAATGTTACGTCGCCCTTGCCCCCGAACAGGTGGAGCCCTTTTGGCAGGCGGTGCGTGCGGCGATGATAAATGCCGACATGGCCTTCGAGCGTATCGAAAAAGAGCGCGGAACGCATCAGTATGAAATGATTTTTGCGCCCGCCGCCCCTTCGCGCATGGCGCAGATTCTGGCGCAGGCAAAATATTTTGTTGAAGCGGAAGCATTGCGAATAGCAGTGGATGCGAGTTTCGCTGCCAAGACTCATGAGGATGAACCATCAAGTGGCCTGCATATTCATCTGCACCTTGAAAATGAGTTGGGCGAATATCTCTATCACAAGACGGACGAAACCATGAGCGAGGCGCTGCGCTTTTCGCTTGGCGGCCTGCTTGCAGGCATGGCTGAGGATATGGCGATTTTCTGTCCGACTCCCGAATCCCGGGCGCGGTTTCACGACCCCGACCATGTGCCGCGTAATTATTCCTGGGGGGTGAATAACCGCTACTGTGCCTTGCGGATTCCGGCCGAGCGCGACCCTGAACGTAAGCGCATTGAGCACCGCATGGCAGGCGCCGATGCGGCCCCTGCAGCAGTCATCGCCGCCATTCTGACGCGGGTCATTGAGGGATTGGAAAACCGTATCGAGCCCCCGTTGCAGGAATATGGCAAGCCGATGCCGGTTATCCGCGAAGTGATTGCACAAAGCGCATAACGGGGGCGACCTCGCCCTGATGCTCGGCAATTCGGGCAACAATTGCCGAACCTACGACTACCCCATCTGCTGTCTTGCCGATTTCTTTTACCTGCTCTGCCGTTTTCACGCCAAATCCAACTGCTACGGGCAGGTTGGTTGTGGCGCGGATGGCGGCGATATTTCTGGCGATGTCTTCGGTTGTGGCGCTTCCAGTACCTGTAATGCCGGTGACGGCGATATAATATAGGTAGCCGTTCGCATGTTGCGTCAGCAAGGGGAGGCGGGCGGGAATGGAAGTCGGTGCGATAAGCCGGATAAGGGCGAGTCCCGCCCGCGCCAGATGTGGCTCGATTTCGGCCGCCTCCTCGGGCGGTAAATCCACCAGAATGACACCATCTACCCCGGCTTTGGCGGCATCGTCTGTGAATTTTTTTACGCCGTAATGATAGACGGGATTGTAATAACCCATCAGCACCAGCGGTATCTCAGCGTGCTGAGCGCGGAAATCGGCGGCGAGAGCGAGAATCTTGGCGAGTGTCGCCCCGGCTTCCAGCGCGCGCAGCCCTGCGGCCTGAATTGTTTTGCCATCTGCCATCGGGTCGGAAAAGGGAATACCGAGTTCGATGATATCCGCCCCCGCCTCAGGCAGTGCTGCAAGCAGCTTGGCCGAGGCTTCAAGATTCGGGTCACCGCCCATGATGAATGGGATGAGGGCGGCGCGGTTCTCGCGCTTGACTTTGGCGAAGGTGGCGGCGATTCGCGCGCTCATAGTTCGCCCCCCAGCGCTTCGGCGACGGTGAAAATATCCTTGTCGCCGCGTCCGCAGAGATTCATCACCAGTAGATGATTGTTTGGTAGTTGCGGCGCGTAGCGTATGACATGGGCAAGGGCATGGGCAGGTTCAAGCGCGGGTAAAATTCCTTCGAGTCGTGCGAGCGTCTGAAATGCGGCGAGCGCCTCGTTATCCGTTGCGCTTACATAATTCACCCGATTTGAATCCTTGAGCCAGGCATGTTCGGGGCCAATGCCGGGATAATCCAGTCCCGCTGAAATAGAATGGGCTTCCTCGATCTGGCCGTCGTTTGTCTGCAGTAAATAAGTGCGGCAGCCATGTAATACACCAGGGGAACCAAGGCTGAGCGACGCGGCATGTTCGTGCGTCTTCAGACCCTTTCCCGCTGCTTCCACCCCGATAAGGGCGACATTTTTATCCTCAAGGAAAGGATAAAACAGTCCGATCGCATTTGATCCGCCGCCAATGCAGGCGACGAGCGTATCGGGCAGGCGGCCTTCACGCTCCTGCATTTGCGTTTTGGTTTCTGTTCCAATCACGGATTGAAAATCGCGCACCATCATCGGGAAAGGGTGGGGGCCCGCCGCCGTGCCGATGAGATAATAGGTATCCGCCACGTTAGTCACCCAGTCGCGCAGGGCTTCGTTCATCGCGTCCTTGAGCGTGCCGTTACCAGCGGTGACGGGGATGATTTCCGCGCCGAGTAACTTCATACGAAAGACATTGGGTTTCTGCCGCTCCATGTCTTTAGCGCCCATATAGACCACGCATTTCAAGCCAAAACGCGCACAAACGGTAGCGGTAGCCACCCCATGCTGGCCAGCCCCAGTTTCGGCGATGATGCGGGTTTTGCCCATGCGTTGGGCCAGCAGAATCTGGCCGATGCAGTTATTGATTTTATGCGCGCCGGTATGGTTCAATTCATCGCGCTTGAAATAAATTTTCGCGCCGCCCAGATGCGCGGTCAGGCGTTCGGCAAAATAAAGAGGGGAGGGGCGGCCCACATAATGTTTGAGCAGATTTTCAAACTGGTGCTTAAAAACTTGGTCGCCGCGCATCGCCATGTAACTCTTCTCCACCTCGAGAATTAGCGGCATCAGAGTTTCGGCGACGTAGCGGCCACCATAAGGGCCGAAATGGCCGTCTGCATCGGGTTGCTGGTTCATGCTTTGGTCTGTAGCACAGCCCGATTAAACGCGGCAATCTTTTCCAGCGATTTTTCGCCCGGGCGCGATTCAATACCCGACGACACATCCACCAGCTTCGCGCCGGTGATGCGGATGGCAGTGGTGACATTTTCTGCCGTGAGGCCACCCGCGAGAAACCAGGGCACATCGAGTCTCAGACCGCGCAGCAACCCCCAGTCAAACGCTTTGCCGCCCCCGCCCGCCAGCGCCTCATGCTTAGTGTCAAACAGCAGCATTGATGCGGCAGTCGTCAATGATTGCGCTTGCGTGATATCTTTTGCCTCTGCCACTGCTACCGCCGCAATAACCGGAATTTTTGTGATTTCATGAATCTCTCTAAGACGTCTGGCGTCTGTCAGGCCATGGATCTGCCAGTAATCAGGCAGAAATTTTGTGGTGATGGATTGAAGTATTGCATCGGATGGATCGACCAACACCACGACTGATTGCACTGGCGCATGAATGTGAGATGCAAGTGCTGACATTGCCTCAAGTGTTAAATGTCGCGGTGAAGTGGCATGGTGCACCAGCCCCACGAATGTCGCGCCGGATGCGGCGGCAGCCTCAATTTCCGAAGGGTGTCTCAGGCCGCAGTTTTTAATGCGTATCATGAGTTTTCTGATAGCTTCGAAGCTGTTTTTCGAGATTGCGTTTTTCGCGCCAGAAACCAATGCCGCGCCAGAAACTATGCAGCAAACCAATCATGAGGCCGAGAACAAAAAAGATGGCAATCGTGGCATACGCCGGCAAGGTGACTTTGCTTGCGAACGGAAATAAATTGAGCTCCATCGGCGCGCGATTGGATAGAATAAATAACAACAGTACCAGCGCCAGCACCGCATAAAAAGAGAGATGGAAAATTTTAAGCATGGACCAACGTTCTCGGTATCTTGCCAGATCAGTGTCGTCACATGCGGGATGGCTTGCTGCAAGCAGTTTTTTTGCGGCGGGATTTGCCCCTTACCGCTCTGCTATGAGTCCGCTCCTCATGTATTTTCATGTATAATGCGGTGGAATCTCGAAAACATCAGTTTTCGTGAACCCTCGCATCATTTTACGACAGTTTCTGAGTTTTTTTACAAAGCACCCCAGGCACTAATCTTTCGGCATCACATTCATGACGCGTTCGCGCAGTTCTTTACCGGTGCGAAAATAAATTGCGTTGCGGGTCCCGACCGAAACCATGCTGCCATTTTTAGGATTGCGCGCGGCGCGTGCTTCACGTGTGCGGACTGAGAAAGCTCCAAAGCCACGCAATTCCACGCGATTTCCGTCGGACAAGGCTTTGGAAATTTCGTCGAACATGGTGTTGACCAGCACCTCGATATCGCGCTGATAGAGATGCGGGTAACGCTTACTCAATCGCTGGATCAGTTCAGATTTGGTCATTTTCATGTCTCAATTCAGAATGTTAAACTGCGGCTAAGGATGCCAGATACTGACCACCCCGTCAAGTGGAACTGTGAGCGCGCCGCGAAACGGGGCAAGGCTGAATTGCTCAAGTTTATTCAAAAATGAATCGACATCCGGCTCTGGCTCAATGTCATACACTTTGAGCTTAGGAGAAATATTGTGTTTTTTCGCCAACCAGTCACGAGCTTCCGCCTCGCCACCCAGCCCATCAATCAGTTTCGCTTCATAGGCTTGGCGGCCAGTATAAATACGACCATCGGCGAGTTCGAGGGCAAGTTGGGGGGTTATTTTGCGGCGTTCGGCAACGAGGCCGACAAAAAATTGGTAAGTGTTATTGACTAACCCTTGAATTGACTCGCGCTCGGCGGGCGTCATCGGGCGGGTGTAGGAGGGTACGTCTTTCATGGAACCTGCGGTAATGGTGACGGGCGAGATGCCAATCTTATCTGCCAGGCGGCTGACCTCAAACGATTCAATCATCACCCCAACTGAACCAGTGAGGGTCGTTTCGCGTGCAAAAATATAATCCGCGCCCAGCGCTGCCATATAGCCGGCCGAGGCGCAAAGCCCGCGCATAATCAGCACCACGGGTTTCTGCTTACCGATTTCACGCATTTGCAGGTAAATTTCTTCACCTGCTACCGCCTCACCGCCTGGAGTATCGCAGCTTACGATCAGGGCTTTGGCATGTTTGTCCTCACGCACGTCTTTAAACAGTGCGTCGCGCTCAGGATCATCCATCATGATGTCGGAAAGGGTGATGCGGGCGATGTAGCTTTTCATTGCCATCTGATCGCCGCGATATCCGGCGACTCCAACAGCAATTGCTCCTAAAATCGCCAGCACCGCGATGAGACGCCACTGCATGACCCGCGTTTTGAGGCGCTTGCGATCAAGCATCTGATCGGGTGTCATGGGCATGAGGACACTCCCTTATCCGTTGAGGCTACACTTCTTCGTCTTCATCAACGGCTTTTTTGGACTTTTTGGCTTTTTTCTTACCGCCGGTAGTGGCCTCTTCCAAAGCCGCGCCGAGGATATCACCTAGCGACGCACCCGAATCCGAGGAGCCGAATTCTTCAATCGCACGCTTATGATCGGCCAGTTCCAGCGCCTTGATCGAGAGCTGAACCTTACCGGTTTTCTTGTCGGAGCTCACGATCTGAGCATCAACACGATCGCCGACCGCGAAACGCTCTGGCCGCTGATCCTGACGGTCACGCGAGAGTTCCGCACGTTTGATGAAAGAACGCACGCCTTCGCTGACTTCAACCTCGATTCCGTCTTTTTCAACGGCGGTGACTTTGCAGGTTACGGTTTCGTTTTTCTTGAACTGCGCCATCGACTCGGTAACTGGGCTTTCGGTCAGTTGTTTGATGCCGAGTGAAATCCGCTCTTTAGCGATATCAACGAGCAGAATCCGAGCTTTGACCTTGTCGCCTTTTTTAAAGGCTTTAATGGCTTCTTCGCCAGCGGCCGTCCAACTGATGTCGGAATGATGCACCAGCCCGTCTATATCCCCACTGATGCCCACAAAAAGGCCAAAATCAGTGATGTTGCGAACTTCGCCTTCGATCAGGTCGCCTTCGTGATGCGAGGCGGCGAAGGCCTGCCAGGGATTGTCGATGCACTGTTTCATGCCGAGGCTGATACGGTGCTTGGCGGTATCGACATCGAGTACCTGCACGTCGACTTCCTGGCCACCGGTCACCAGTTTGCTGGGATGGACGTTTTTCTTTGTCCAGCTCATCTCAGAGACGTGGACGAGGCCTTCGATGCCTGCATCCAGCTCCACAAACGCGCCGTAATCGGTGATGTTGGTGATTTTACCCTTGAGGCGCGCACCAACTTCAAATTTACTTTTCACCACATCCCACGGATTGCTCTCAAGCTGCTTCATGCCGAGGCTGATGCGTTTGGTGTCGGCGTCGTACTTGGTTACAATCACGCGCACATTGTCACCGATTGAAAAAACCTCCGATGGGTGGTTGATGCGTTTCCACGAAATATCGGTGACGTGGAGCAGACCGTCCACCCCGCCCATATCAATAAACGCGCCGTAATCCGTGATGTTTTTAACGATACCGTCCAGAATCTGGCCTTCAGAGATTTTATCGAGCAGTTGCGTGCGGGTTTCAGCGCGTGACTCCTCAAGCACCGAGCGTCGCGAGACAACGATATTGCCACGGCGGCGATCCATCTTCAAAATAATGAAGGGCTGTACCACGCCCATCAAGGGAGTGATGTCCTTAATTGGGCGGATATCGACCTGGCTGCCCGGCAGGAACGCGACGGCCCCTTGAATATCGACCGTGAAACCGCCTTTGACACGGCCAAAAATCGTGCCGTCAACTTTAGTGCCGGCTTTGTGCAGGAGTTCGAGCTTAATCCACGATTCTTCGCGCAGGGCCTTCTCGCGGCTCAATCCCGCTTCTCCCTCGCGATTTTCGAAACGCTCGATGTAAATATCATACTGGTCGCCCACATGGACTTCCGGCGTGCTGCCGGCGACACCAAATTCGCGTAAGGGTATGCGGCCTTCGGATTTCAGGCCGACGTCAATCACGACGAGGTCTTTTTCAAGCGCCACGACCGTACCCTTGACGACGCTGCCTTCGGTCAGGCCAGCGCCTACCGAATTTTCAAATAAATCTGCGAAATTTTCACCCGTGGTGAAAGCCTGTTCATCCTCATCCTTACGAATTGCCGCGCTCGACGCCATAAAATACACCTGAATCAACCAAGGTTACAAAGTTTCCGCGTGACGCCTCGAACCCCAGAGAAAAAGCGCCCAGCACCCGTGCGACCACCGCTCGGGGAGGCTTTCATACGCCAGGAAACAGGAAATGCAAGTGTTTTTCTGGCCTTTCGCGGCATTTATCGGGGGTTTGTAATCACCCTGAGCGCCTGCTCGAAAACGTCATTAGCGCTCAAGTGGCTGGTATCGAGATGCACCGCATCAGGCGCGGGTTTGAGTGGGGCTACGGCGCGTTCGGCATCGCGCCCGTCGCGCTCGCGCAGATCGTTGACTACTGAATCATAATCTACTTTCACGCCCATTTCCGATAGTTCTTTATGACGCCGCCGAGCGCGGGTTTCGAGCGAAGCGGTGACGAAGAATTTATAGTCGGCCTCAGGGCAGATAACCGTGCCGATATCGCGCCCGTCGAGCACTGCGCCACCTGCGCGACGGGAAAAGTCGCGCTGATAATCAAGTAGCGCCGCGCGTACTTCAGGGATGGCGGAAACAATGGATGCCGCCTTGCCAATACGTTCGCTGCGGATTTTGGGGTTGGCGAGGTCATGATCTTGAATTGCCCGCGCGGCAGCAATGGCGGCGGCGACATCGCTTGGATTTTTATCCGCATAGACCACGCGCATCCCCACGGCACGGTAGAGGCTGCCGGTATCGAGATAGCTCAGACCAAAATGATCCGCAAGCCTGCGGGCCAGCGTGCCTTTGCCGGAGGCCGCCGGGCCATCTACCGCAATCACCAGTCGGCGACTGGAGGCAATTTGTTTTTCATGTTTTACATGAACTTTAGCACCTAAAGTATTTATTAAATTAGTAAAGTCAGGAAAACTGGTGGCAATGGCCCGGCCATCATCCACCGTGATGGGCTGGGCAGCAATGAGCCCGAGAACGAGAAAACTCATGGCGATGCGGTGGTCGTAATGGCTGGTGATAGTGGCCCCACCTGTGGGCAATGTGCCGCGCCCGTGAAGGATAAGATTATCGCCTTCCTCGATGGCCTCTATCCCGACTTTATGTAATCCTTCGATGATGGCGGCGAGGCGGTCACTTTCCTTAACGCGCAGTTCGCTTAAACCGCGCATGATGCTGCGGCCATTCGCTGTGGCGGCGGCCATGGCGAGAATCGGGTATTCGTCAATCATGGATGGTGCGCGCGACGCGGGTACATCCACCCCCGAGAGGCGGCTGGTTTTCGCGGTGATGTCGCCCACGATTTCGCCCCCAATCTCGCGCTGGTTACTGAAGGTGAGGTTTGCACCCATCTCCAGCAATGTTTGAAAAAGACCGATTCGTAAGGGATTGAGACAGACTTCCTCGACGGTTACTTCCGAATCCGGAGTAATAAGGGCGGCAACAATTGGGAAGGCGGCGGAGGATGGGTCGCCCGGCACGCGGAATTCGCGGTCCTGATAGTGCTGTCGTGGTTGACCCTGGAGGGTGATCAGTGTTGCGCCATCGGCCTGTTTTATAGTGGTAATGGGAATTCCAAAATAGCTGATCATGCGCTCGCTATGGTCGCGCGTGGCTTCGCGTTCGAGCACGCGACTCATGCCAGGTGTATTGAGCGCGGCGAAAAGAATAGCTGATTTCACCTGTGCCGAGGGTACATTCATGTCATAGTCAATGGGCCGAGGGGTTTTTGCCCCTGTCATCACTAAAGGTAAACGGCCACCTTCTTGTGCAGCAAAACTTGCGCCCATTTCGGTAAGCGGCCCAATCACGCGCTGCATCGGGCGTTTACTCAGGCTTGCATCGCCCTCAAATTTTACCCTGTAATGATAAGGCGCGAGTAATCCCATCATCAGCCGTGCGCCCGTACCCGCATTGCCCATGTCAAGCGAAGCCTCGGGTTGGGTGAGGCCGCCAATTCCCACTCCCTTAACGCGCCAGCTGCCATTTTCGAGTCGCGTTATCTCTACGCCGCAGGCGCGCAGTGCGGCGGCAGTACGCAACACGTCCTCGCCTTCAAGTAGGCCATGAATGATCGTTGTGCCGATAGATTGTGAGGCGAGCATCAGCGCGCGGTGGGAGATGGATTTATCTCCCGGTACGCGGATGCGTCCGCGCAGGCGGCGGCTGGGGACGCTCGTCAGCGCGACAAAATCTGAGTGATTTCCCATCCCCAAGTCGGCCTCTTTTATGAATAGTTGCGTTTTTGGTTCATTTCCGTAAGGGTGGGGAGATAACACGCATAATTGCTGACATCAAGGAGTGAGCGCGTGACTACACCATCAAAGGGCCAGGACTTGGGAACCAAGCGCCAATGTCCTAAATGCAGCGCCAGATTCTATGATTTTAACGCCGACCCGGTAATCTGCGTAAAATGCAACGCTCGAGTTCCCACTGCGCCGCTCAAGGCCAAGCGCAAACAAAAGGCGGAAACGCCCGTGCCGGCTGCCAAAATCGTTAAGAAGCCCCTGCCACAGAATTTTACGACCCCCGACGAATCGGAAGTAACCGACGTAGAAGGCGTGCCCCAAACTCTCGAACTGGAACAGTTGGAGGACGAGGAAGTTGAAGTCATGTCGCTCGAAGAAGTCGGCGAACATGAGGAGGAGGAAGAGGCCGACCCCAAAGGCGATGACGCCGAGGATGAAATGTTCATTGAAGAGGAAATGGCAGCTTCTGGGATTGTGGATGATATCCGCGCTTATATTGAAACTGATGAAGAAATCGACGATGAAGAAAATCCGGACGTCACTGGTGAGGATGAGGATGATGACGACGAAGATTCGCCCAGTATCAGCAAGCGTGGAAAGAAGCGCGGATGAAAATTATCAACAAAGAGCCTGAAGCCCATCTCATTGAGCTGACAACCGCGATTCAGGAACAACGCGAGGGTTGGGTTGCGGTATGTTTCGCGTTCGCGCAGCTGCTGGAGCATTACCGAAGCGAGTATCAAATAAAAATCGCCATGAATCTGATGAACGACCTTCTCGGTGATCGCGATGGCGCCATTTACCTGTGCGACGATGCGACAATTTATGTCGTAGCGCGCAACCTGCCGAAGCCCGCACTCGATAAGATGGTTTTCCAGCTGCGTTATTTATTCATGGACGACCCGCTTGCCTACACCGTGGAGGGCGACGAAAACCCTGAATTTGCCACCGTTTATTGGATGGAAACTGATTGGGACGCATTGAACAAAGCAGCTCGCAAACGCTGGGGACTGAAAGTGCGTTCGGCACAAGGCAGCAACCGCCCTGCGGCGTCTGCGGAAGTCGCTGCCAAGCGCGAAGTGCGCTATTTCAATGCCGCCAGCCTGCTAGCTATTGAGCGCGAACTCAAGGCGGTGGATTTGCGCTCGGCGCTGCGTCGCCAGCCGGTCTGCGCGGCCGTACCGGGGATGCCAATCCGCATGGTGTTTGATGAAATGTACATCAATATCTCTGCACTCAGACAGATGCTTCAGGTGGATGTTGATCTGCTCAGTAATCGCTGGCTATTCAAATATCTGACGCAGACGCTCGATGTGCGAATGCTTGATCTCATCCGCAAGGAGTCCGCGACTTATCTCATTTCTCCCCTCAGTCTTAACCTTAATGTTCCGACCTTGCTGTCAGAGCATTTCGCAGCCTTTGATGCCAATATCAAACCGGGGATGAAAGTCTCGATTGTGATTGAGCTGCAGATTGCGGATGTCTTTGCCGATATGGCGGCCTATCTCACGGCGCGTGATACGGTGCAGAAGCTTGGTTATCGCATCTGCTTGGACGGGGTGACCGACCTCAGTTTCCCCCAGATTGACAGGCAGCGGCTGGGGTTTGACCTCGTCAAGCTGCAATGGAACGCGGAGACCGAGGCCAAGGGCGAGCAGGGCAAACGCCTCAAAGACGCCATCCGCACCTGCGGCACTAACCGCGTTATCATGACGCGCTGCGACAATGAACTCGCCGTACGTTATGGGCAAAGTATTGGACTATCGCTGTTTCAGGGGCGCTATCTCGATGGGCAGATCAACCCCAAATCGGTCGTGCAGAATTAGGTTCCTTAAAACCCGAAACCCGAAACCCGAAACCCGAAACCTGACATGCTCTCTTTTCTTACCGAACATCAAGCGACCATCAGCGGTGTGATCTTTATGCTGGTACTAGGACCGGCTTTTGGCAATTATGCCTGCTCCATCGTTTATCGCCTGCCGCTGGGGAAAACCCCGTTTCAGCGCCATCCTTACTGCGGCCATTGCAATGCCGACCTCCAACCCATCGACCTGTTCCCGATTCTCTCTTACCTCATGACGCGCGGAAAATGCCGTTACTGCGGCGGCAAGATTCCCGCCCTCTACACGATGATGGAGCTGGCCTGTCTCGTCCTGTTTGTAGGAAACTTCCTCGCGTTTGGCATTTCGGAATCTTTCCTGCTTTATACGGCGGCTGGGTTTTTTGCGATTACTCTGGCAGCGATTCAGTATCAGCAAGGCTGGCTGAGCGCGACGATTTACAGCTACGCCTTTCTTGCCCTCGCGATTGAGCGTACGCGGGTGGAGGGCAGCATCTATGGCTGGGTGGATTCTGCATTCACAATTATGATGCTGGCACTGGCGCTCGAGTGGTTGCGCTGCCGCCTGTTTTCTCGCCGCCCGTTCAACCTCGCCACTGCCAACTGGGTCTGGTGGCTGTTGCTGGTGGCGATGTTATAAAGAATCTTTCATGGCGTGGGGAATAGATTTTTCTGGCCTGCCCTTCGTAGCCCGTTGGACGAAGGGGGCTGGGAGATC
Organism: Rickettsiales bacterium; assembly: GCA_021300075.1. Taxonomy (GTDB): domain Bacteria; phylum Pseudomonadota; class Alphaproteobacteria; order Rickettsiales; family UBA3002; genus JAFLDD01. The sequence continues at coordinate 2,923 of JAJTIB010000090.1, read as the reverse complement.
TATTGTTTGACAACGCTCCTCTTAGTTGCCTGCCGCTATCAGAATCTAAATCGGCGCGGTGACGGCCTCCAGCCATTGGCGTTCGACCTCGCTCAGAAAGCTCTGATGAGCATGATAGACTCGTGCGTGGTAGGCATTAAGCCAGACGCGCTCATCGGGGCGCAATAGTTCGACCATCACCAGACGGCGATCGATTGGCGCGAGGGTAAGAGTTTCAAAACCCAGGAAGGGTTTTGCGCTTTCCCTCCCGGGCGCAGGATTTTCAATAGTGACTACGGCAACGAGATTTTCAATGCGGATGCCGTAAGCGCCAGCTTCGTAATAGCCCGGCTCGTTGGACAGAATCATTCCTGGCATGAGCGCCACGTCTGAGCCTTTCTTGCTGATGCGCTGCGGCCCCTCATGCACGCAGAGATAAGCACCAACTCCGTGACCGGTTCCGTGGTCATAATCCAGCCCCGCCGCCCAGAGATATTGCCGCGCCAGCGCGTCGAGCTGCTGACCGCTTGTACCGGCAGGAAAGCGAGCAGAGGCCAACGCGATATGACCTTTGAGTACCAGAGTAAAATGACGGCGCATCTCGTCGCTTGGTTCACCAAAAGCGATCGTGCGTGTGATGTCGGTCGTGCCATCGTCGTACTGGCCACCGGAATCAACCAGCAACAAGTCATTCTTCGCCAGTGTACGGTTACTGGTGATGCTGGCACGGTAATGGACAATCGCTCCATGTGGCCCAGCGCCCGCGATAGTGGCGAAACTCGGGCCACGATAGCTGGGTGCATGGGCGCGAAATTCTTCGAGCTTCGCAACAACGGTCAGCTCGTCGAGCGAAGTCTGCGCGTTCATCCAATGCAAGAAACGGGTAACGGCCAGCCCGTCGCGCAGATGGGCGAGGCGCATACCGTTTAATTCCGTATCGTTCTTGCAGGCTTTAGGTAGCGCAATGGGGTCGGGTTTTTCGAGGATTTTGATGCCAGATTTTTCCGCCATCAGTGCGATTGAATAAGGCGCAGTCGCCGTATCCAGCATCAAAGTGGTAATGCCACCCAGCGTCTTCGCGTCGCCCTCAAACAGGCTGCGGATATGCTGTACGGTAATTTCCAGTTCTTTGAAATGACGCAGCACCTCCTGCGAAAAAATGCGCTCAAAGGTGAATAGCGTCAGCGCTCCATCACGTCGCAGCAGGGCATAGGCGAGCAAGAGCGGATTATAAGGGATATCCTCGCCGCGCAGATTAAGCATCCAGCAGATTGCATCCGGCTGGGTGATGAGCACCGCGTCGGCGCGGTATTCGTGCAGCGTCGTCTTAATGGGCGAGATTTTTTCAGCCGCTGTCTGGCCGGCAAGTACCAGTGATTGCAAATAAATGTTTCCTGATGGTGGCGAGGGCTGGTCGCGCCAGATAGTGTCGATGAGATTAGGTCTTGTTGGCACAAAGGTGATGGCTGAACCTTCGAGCGCCGTCCGCCATTTTTTTACCTGGGCAATCGCGTGAAGCATTGGGTCAAATCCGACCTTGAGCGCGCCTTGCTTCTGATTCAGATACTCGCTCAATTGCACCTCCCCGCTATTGAGGATGGTGGTGGTGATGGGATCGGTTTCCTCTGCCGCTTGCAGGGTATAGCGCCCATCTACCATAAGCACTGCGGGTTCGTCCGCCACGCGTGAGAAAATTCCGAGTCCCGCTGAGCCGGAAAATCCGGTTATGAACTCCAATCGTGCAGCATAAGGGGCGGTATATTCCCCCTGAAATTCATCCGCTACTGGCTGTAGCCAAAGGTCAAGCCCATGCTTGGTAAGCGCCTGCTTTAAGCCGTTGAGTCGCACGATATATCCTTTTTTGTTCATAGAAATCTTGCTGTTTTTAACCTTCTGGCTGTATGGTGCAGCTTTGGGCTTTGGGAATCAAGCGGCGAATGCGGAAACTGTCACAGCGATGGTTAAAATTTTTTGGATTTGTCCTGTTAATCTTGGCCGGGCAAACGTCGGTGTATGCGACAGACGCGGAAGAAACCAAGTCCGGCAAAGATTCTTTTCGTCCGGCGCTGATTTATATTGCTGCCGGTAAAGAGCGCGACAGTGCTTTCATCGATTCGGCTCGGGCGGGGGCAGCGCGGGCCAAGGATGAGCTTGGCATTCGCTATAAGGAATATCGAATGTCGGGGGATGAGGATGTCAGCGCCGTCATTCAGAAAGCTGCTGATAGCGGTGCGACACCGATTATTGCGGTCGGTTTTCAAAATGTGATACCCGTGCTGAATCTTGCCGAGCGTTACCCTAATACCAGCTTTACGGTGATTGACGGCCTCGTTCCGCCGATTTATCCCAATGTGCAATCGGTATTATTCAAAGACCATGAAGGTGCGTTTCTTGTGGGCATTGTGGCGGGGATGACCACGCGCACCAATAAACTCGGATTCATTGGTGGCATGGATATTCCCATTATCCGCAATTTTGCCAAGGGTTTTGTTCAAGGCGTGCATTATGCCAATCCCAAGGCGCAGGTGACCATTAAAACTCTGGGCAACACGCCCGAAGCCTGGAGCAGCCCCGAGGCAGCTGAAAACCTTGCTCTCAGCCAGTTTGGGTCTGGAGTGGATGTAATTTTTGCGGCCGCTGGCGGCTCGGGTGTGGGTGTTTTGAAGGCTGCCAAAGAGACGGATCATTTCGCCATCGGCGTCGATATTAACCAGAACGCGATTTATCCCGGCCATGTCCTGACATCGATGGTTAAGCGCGTTGATATCGCTGTCTATAATGCGCTTAAAACATCCTATGAGGGTAAATGGAGTCCCGGCATCAAATATCTTGGTCTTAAGGAAAATGCGCTTGATTATTCGGTCGATGAGTATAACCGCCACCTCATGAATGAAGCGCTGATTGACAGGGTTGCAACCGCCCGCGAACGCATCGTGAATGGTGT
>JAJTIB010000148.1 GCA_021300075.1 Rickettsiales bacterium | reverse complement strand
TCGGCGGCGATCATATGCATGCGGATGTCTTTGTATTCCTCATCGTCGAGCTTACCGCCGGCAATTAGTTTCTTGACGAAATGAATCGCCCGCATCTCGGCCACGAGGCTTGAATTGAAGCTGATTTCATTGAGCCGGTCGATAATTTCAAGCGAGCGCGTGGGCGTGCCTTTGCGTTCGAGCGGGTTGATCTGCACCAGCAGAATATCGTCGCAGTCCGTATGGTACACGAGCGGCCAGATGGAGGGGTTGCCCATATAGCCGCCGTCCCAATAGCTCGTGCCGTCAATCTCGACCGCCTGAAACAGAAACGGAATACAGGCCGAGGCCATGAGCGCATCCAGCGTCACATCTTCGCAGCGAAACACCTGCGGCTGGCCGGTTTCCACGTTCGTGGCAGTGATGAAAAGCCTGAGGCTGCCTTCGGCGTGGAGGCGGTCGAAATCAATCATTTCCGCCAGCACATCGCGCAAGGGATTGATGTTGAGCGGGTTCAATTCATAGGGCGAGAAATTGCGCGACAGCGTCTCCATCCAGCCATAGGCGAGGTTCCAGCCCTGGCTGAATTGCTTGAACACCGAATCATCTACCTCGAGGGCGGGGGGCGCGAACACGCCCTGATACCCACTCACCTTCTGCCAGAACTCAGCGAGTTGTTTCTGCGCCTGTTTGCGCCCACCTTTATTGAGGCCGTCCGCCACTACCACCGCATTCATCGCTCCCGCACTCGTGCCGCTAATGCCGATGAGCTCAATATCGTCCTCTTCGAGCAATCGGTCGAGCACGCCCCAGCTATATGCGCCATGCGCCCCGCCGCCCTGGAGCGCCAGATTCAGTCTAATCGCGCGGTGGTGATGGGGCTTGGTTTTGGCCATTATTGCGCCGTCCAGCCACCATCATGGCTCAGGTGCGTGCCGGTCATATTACTGGCCGCATCCGAACATAAAAACACCACCAGTGCGCCAATCTGCTCGGGCGTGGTGAAGCGCTGGCTTGGCTCTTTTTCGCTCAGCAATTCGGCCTCGGCCTGCGCCACGGGGCAGGCATTGCTCGTCGCCTTATCGTCGATTTGTTTTTGCACCAGCGGTGTCAGCACCCAGCCCGGGCAGACGGCATTACAGGTGATATTCACCCGCGCATTCTCAAGCGCCACCACTTTGGTCAGCCCCATGAGCCCGTGCTTGGCCGCAACATAAGCCGATTTATTGGGCGAGGCCACGAGCCCATGCGCTGAGGCGATATTGATGATACGGCCATAGCCTCGATCCTTCATCCCCGGTAGCGCCGCCTTAATTGCATGAAAAGCCGCGCTCAGATTAATCGCCAGAATTGCATCCCATTTCTCAGTCGGAAAATCCTGAACTGGAGCGGTGAACTGGATGCCTGCATTGTTCACCAGCACATCGACTGCGCCAAACTTCTTCTCCGCCGCAGCGATCATGGCCACAATGTCCTCTTCCTTACTCATATCGGCGGCTGAATAATCCGTCTTCACGCCAAATTTCGTCGCCGTATCGGTCACAATTTTCTGGATTTCATCCTTCGCGCCAAAGCCGTTGAACACGATATTCATGCCCTGCGCGGCAAGTGCATGGGCGATGCCGAGGCCAATACCGCTGGTGGAGCCAGTGACAATCGCAGTCTTTGCTGTCATGTTGGGGGCAGATGGCATAGGACGCACTCCTCTTCTAAGCCTATGAAAGAAACGATGCGGAATGCTTTAATCGCTGTGCAATACTTTAGCAAGATGTTGCCTTAAGCGGTCTGAATGGCCGCGCCGTCCTCTTTTCCAGCCACAAGCCATGGCTTAAGAGCGGGAAAAGTCATTCGCAGAAAGGGTAAAAATCAAGCACACGCTCAAAAAAATTAAATTAATAAGGAAGGTTATTTGCCGAAATCTGCTTTTTGTGCATTACGCCTACTTATTACTATCGGTTTTTATCCCGCCAATGTCCCAAGATAGCGTTTGAACGCTGCATCTTAGTTAAGAAAACAGTACCAGCTGAACGAGGCATACGACCACCACCACCGTGGCATTGCGGCGCAGGTGATAAAACCATAAGGGAATAATTCCGGCGCGGTGTAACAGAGCGTCAACCGCGAACAAGGTAAGAAAACATGCCACCTGTATGGTATAAGTCACCAATGCTTCAGACACCATTAATGAACCCCAGGCGGTAAGCGTGATGATATTGCTCGCAAGCAGTAACGGCAATCGGCATTGGCCCGAGAAAAAGAGATAGGCCGCCCAGTGAATGCCGCAAAGAAAAGAGATAATGAGGGCGCCATAGGCCATGATGGCAGGCGAAGCCCGGTCTGCACCAGTGGGCAGAAGATAAACCAGTAACACGGCCAGAATAAAGGGGAGCGCACCGCTATAGGTGAGCAGGGTGGCCAGACGAATATCGGGTTGCTTCATGGGCGTTTTTTACAAGCAAGTGAGCAGTATTTCACCTCGTCCCAGACTTTTTCCCATTTCTTTCGCCAGGAAAAAACTCTGCCGCAGCGCATACATGGTTTTGTGGGAAGGTCGGCTTTTTTTACATGTTTTGGCATGTGAGTACTCGTGTAGATCCGTGGTTAGGGGCGCGTAACGCTTAAAACTCTATTTCACTGACAGCAAATCATCCCACTCGGTGGTGTAGTGCGGGCTTTTGAGGTCGCGCTTCATTGCCCAGGGTTTTTTTATACCCGCCCCTGCATAAAACAGGGTGTTGCTGCCCCACCGGGCATTGATTGTATCCAGCGCGGCCATCAGGGAATGTTGCTTATCTCGGTTTTGTGTTTCGAACATATCAAATTGCGGGGTGTGCCGGCTCGTTAGCCCCATCATCATCACACCACATTTCTTATAGCGGAAGCCTTGGCGGTAAATGCGCTTGATGCCATTCGTCGCGTATTCAATCAGCTCGGGAGTGTAACTGGTAGCTATGGGAAACTCCAGCGTGATTGCGTTAGCATAAGGCGCATCATGATTGAATCGATTGGTCGTGAGAAATACCTGAATATGTTTTGCCACCAGCCCCTGATCCCGCAATTCTTCCCCGGCGCGGGTAGTATAGCTGATGATTGCCTCCAGCATCCCCGTGCGCGTTGTCACGGGCTGCCCAAAGGAGCGCGATACGATGATGCTCTGCTTGGGCTTGGGTGCGTCCTCTATTGGTATGCAGGGAATACCGCGTAACTCATGGGCGGTGCGTAGCCCCACCACGCTCATGTTTTTACGAATCCAATGGTCAGGCAGGTTAGCAAAATCAAATGCGGTTTTTACACCATGCCTGTTAAGTAGTTTGGTGGATTGTCCCCCAATACCCCACACATCGCCTACATCCACCCGCGCCAGCACCGCATGAATAAAATCGGGATTATCAAGTACCAGCACGCCATCGGCTTTCTTAGCGATTCGATTGGCGAGTTTTGCCAGTGTTTTGGTTTTTGCCACGCCGATGGAAACAGGGATACCTGTCCATTGTTTCACCTTGCATCTGAGCATGTGGCAATAGGCATCAAGGTTATAATGGGTAAAGCCCGAGAGGTCACAGAATGCTTCGTCGATCGAATATACCTCCACATCACTGGTAAATTCCCTGAGTGTGTCCATCACCCGCGCACTCATATCGCCGTAAAGCGTATAGTTACTCGAAAATATCGCAATACCATGTTGCTGTATGAGGTGCTTGATCTTGAAATAGGGCGCACCAATCTCGATGCCGAGTGCCTTCACCTCGTTGCTTCGCGCTATCACACAGCCGTCATTATTCGACAGCACCGCCACAGGCTTACCCAACAGCTTGGGTTGAAACACCCGCTCACATGAGGCGTAAAAATTGTTACAGTCAACAAGGGCGAACATAGGCTAATCGAGCCTTTTGAAGAAACCAGTCCGGTGTGTAAGCGTTTTCGTGCTCAAGCAACCATTCCCGGCGCGAGCTGAAAAAGCGACCACTATAGCAAAGCCAGAAAATGCGGATTTCACAACTACTCCACCTTATGAATCACGTTCGTCACCACGCCCCAGACTTCTAGCTCCGCGCCTTCCTGCATCTCCAGCGGCGGGTAGTTGTTATTCTCGGGCAAGAGCCATACCCGCCCCTGCTCTTTCTTGATACGTTTGACGGTAAACTCACCATTGACGACGGCCACCACCACGCTTTTATCCCGTACCTCAAGCGCCCTATCAACCACCAGCAAGTCACCATCGTGAATGCCGGCGCCGATCATGGAATCTCCCGTAACCCGCACAAAAAATGTCGCGGCCTTATGCTTAATCAGGTATTCGTTCAGGTCGAGCGTTCCCTCCAAATAGTCATCGGCCGGCGAAGGAAAGCCTGCCGGCACTTTTGATAAAAACAGAGGCCTGTTGACGCTCGTTGAAAAGTCAGGCTTCACGAAGGTGAGAATGGCTTGATTCATGGGATGTCCTATCAGAAGACACTAACCGTATCCTGCCGGTAATTCTTTGCAAGTTTCGTGTTGTGGTTTGTGAAGGTGTCGGGGCTACAAGT
>JAJTIB010000122.1 GCA_021300075.1 Rickettsiales bacterium | reverse complement strand
TGTCGGGCAGCCCTTTTTAAGTGGCCGCTCTGACCCGAGGTCAACGCGGCGGCTACGCCCCGACACTATTATCCACTCCCTATCGGGCAGCCCTTTTTAAGTGGCCGCTCTGACCCGAGGTCAACGCGGCGGCTACGCCCCGACACTATAGAAGAACCTTTACGAATAAATAATCATCCCTAAAAGCGGGCGTGTTATAGCGTGCTACAAGGCAAAGGCAAGATACTTGTCATTCTCTAGCTTTCGTCTAAAACCCTCCCCATGAGCAAAAAACTACAGGGTGCATTTACGGCGCTGATTACCCCGTTCAAGTCCGGTGCGTTGGACTGGGCGGCGTTTGAGGCGCTGCTGGAATGGCAGATTGCCGAGGGTATTGATGGTCTTGTGCCTTGCGGTACGACCGGCGAATCGCCAACGCTTACGCATGACGAGCATAAAGCGATGATCGAGCGCACAGTCAAAATCGCCAGAGGCCGCGTGCCGGTGATGGCGGGAACCGGATCTAACGCCACCGCCGAAGCGGTGGATTTCACCCGCCACGCCGAAAGAAGCGGGGCAGATGCGGCGCTGGTAGTTGCTCCCTATTACAACAAACCGACACAGGAAGGCATCTATCAGCATTTTAAAACCATCGCTGCCGCCACATCACTTCCAATTATTGTCTATAACATTCCCGGTCGTTCGGTCATCAATATCAGCGATCAGACACTGGCGAGACTGGCCGAAGACTGCCCAAACATCGCCGGCGTTAAGGACGCAACCGGCGATCTGGCGCGCGTCAGCACGCTCAGGCGGCTGGTGGGCGATCGGCTGATTTTATTTTCCGGTGAAGATATGACGGCGGTTGGGTTCAACGCCATGGGCGGCAGGGGAGTGATTTCGGTGACGTCCAACATTATGCCCAAGGAAATCGCCGCTATTCAGCGTCTGACACTGGCAGGCGACTTCGCCCAAGCGCTCTCGCGCCATGAGCGACTGATCTTCCTGCATCAGGCCATGTTCACGGAGACCAGCCCCGGTCCGGTGAAATACGCCGCCGCCACGATGCGGCTGTGTGAATCCTCCGTACGGCTGCCTCTGGTTGAAATTACCAGTGCCAGTAAAGCCATGCTGCGCGACGCGCTGGTGGAATTGAAGCTCATTTAACATGGGTGAAGAGCGCGCAGTCGCCATCAACCGAAAAGCCCGGTTTGAGTACCGTATCGAGGAAGTCATCGAAGCGGGTATGGTGTTGATGGGCACGGAAGTGAAATCACTGCGCGCCGGCCGTGCCCAGATTGCAGACGCCTATGCCAGTGTGAAGGGCGGTGAGCTATGGTTGTGGAATGCCCATATCGAGGAATTCAGTCACGGCAATCGTTATAATCACGAACCCAAGCGAGGCCGCAAATTGCTGGTTTCGGCACGGCAACTCCAGAAAATCATCGGCCAGCTGAAAGTGCGCGGCACTACGCTTATCCCGCTTAAGCTGTATTTTAACCAGCGCGGCTACGCCAAAATCCAGCTGGGGCTTGCCCACGGCAAAACAAAATACGAAAAGCGCGATACGATTAAAACCCGCGACTGGAAGCGCGAACAGGGCCGGCTACTCAGGAAATAGTGATATGCCGAAATAATCATCTTGCCCTCTTTCAGAGGCCATGTTAACGATTTGTTAACTTTTATGTTCAGAAGAATTACAGGCTATCTGCGGGCGGAAACGGAGGAACCCTCCTTCCCGACCCTTGCCATCCACCGCCTTGAGCCGGGGGCTGGGCTGGTATTTGCGTCGAATACACCGCTTCAGGACCTTGCGGGGAAAAAGGCGCGGGTGGCGGGGATTTTGACTTATCATTTTGGCGAGACTCGAACCTTCAGCTATCAGATTATGACCGAATCCGGCGCACCGCGTTTGCTGACCGTGGCCGAGGATGCAGACGGCTATTATTTAGGAATTTCGCGGCCACTCACGGCGGAAGAGCAGCATCGCTGGTTTGACCGCGACGCGCTGAGTTTTTTTACCGAGCCTTCCTCGGCCAAGACCCTCAAATGCCGCGTGAATGAGGCCGATTATCCGGGCTGGACTGCGCCAAAATTCATTAAATCCATCGACTGGCTCGAAGGAAGTGTCGCGGAAGGCCGTCAGGCACAAAAAGAAGGTAACCGCAAATCACAATCGGTGCAATATAGCCTGCTGGTGTCGGAGGCGGGGGATAAAGCCGTTGAAATTGAGCGTTACCCCGAAACCGGAATGCTTCGGGTTTATGTCACCGTTTATCGTCCAGCGGGCGATACCGCCCAGATTCTTGAGACTATCCCTGATATTCCAGCGCAGCCCGTATTTTTCGCGCAAGGCAAGATGGCCAATGCAGTGTCGGGCTCTGCTCCGATCCTTTCGGCGACAACTTTACCGCCCGTGATTGAAAAACCAGTAATCACCCCTGCCACCACGCCCGAAGTTGCGCCCCCCACCGCCCCCAAAGCTGTGCCGATAAAGCCGGATTTCCGTCGCATCAGTCGCGAGGAGCTCCCCGCAGTCAAGCCCGAATCCGAGCCGGAAACCCCGCCCTTGCCCGCGTTTCTGACGCGTGAGAAAAGATCTTCACGGCGTTCACATTTTTTAGTGCTTGATGAAATCATACCGCCTGAGATTGAGCGCGTGCGCTGTGACATGCCGACGGCTAAACTGTTGATTGATGCCTCGATTGCTCGCGGCGTTCGGGTACGCGATTTATTGCGACAGATGACGGGACTCAACGCTCCCGCCCATGATGAAGTGTTATTCGAAATGCCCTTATCGGATGAAGATTATATGCAACTCGCCCAGCGTTATCAATTAAAGCCCGACCGCAAAAGCGAGCTGCGCCAGCGTTTGATGGAAGAAATCCAGATTAAATTGAATCACATGTCGGCATGATTGCGGATGACAGGGCAGGGATTTCTCCCTAGGTTCCCTTCATGTCCAACCTTCACGTTTACAGTGCGCCGTGGCATGAGGATTTGCTGGCCAATGCGTCGGCGCACATGCTCGCCAAGTACCCCAATCAATTGCCGGAAATTACAGCCATTCTGCCACACAGACGCGGAGTGTTAGCGCTGCGCGATGCTTTAAGCAAAGCGGTGGGTGAAGCGACTCTGCTGCTGCCGCGTATGCTACCGGTGCGCGATCTTGAATTGCTCTTTGTTTCGCCCCCCGATATTCCCGAAGCAATGAGCCTCTGGCAGCAACGTCTGCTGATGGCGCGACTGGTATACCGTTTTGAACG
>JAJTIB010000144.1 GCA_021300075.1 Rickettsiales bacterium | reverse complement strand
GGAAATGGCGCGGGTGATTGACCAGTCCGAGCAGATTGCGAAAAAGGCGGGTGATAGTTTTGTGACGGTGGAACGTCTGGTGCAGGCGCTGGCGCTTTCCCTTGAGACCAGAACCGGACAATTGTTAAAAGAATGCGGGCTGAAATCGGAAGCGCTCAACGCCGCCATCAACGAGCAGCGCAAGGGTCGCACGGCAGATTCGGCGCAGGCAGAGGACAAGTTTGAGGCACTTAAAAAATATACCAAGGACCTGACCGAGCTGGCGACGAACGGCCGGCTTGATCCGGTCATTGGTCGAGATGAGGAAATTCGCCGCACGATTCAGGTGCTCTCGCGCCGTACAAAAAACAACCCGGTGCTGATCGGTGAGCCGGGTGTGGGCAAAACCGCCATTGTTGAAGGGCTGGCGCTCAGGATTATCAGTGGCGATGTGCCTGAGGCGCTAAAAGGCAAAAGGCTGTTGGCCCTTGATCTTGGCGCGCTGGTGGCAGGCGCCAAATTTCGTGGAGAGTTTGAAGAGCGCCTGAAAGGGGTGCTGAACGAAATTGACGCTTCCGCCGGCGAGGTGGTGCTGTTTATTGACGAGCTGCACACGCTGGTGGGGGCTGGCGCTGCGGAAGGCTCGATGGATGCCTCGAACCTCTTGAAGCCTGCGCTGGCGCGCGGTGACCTGCATTGCGTGGGGGCGACGACGCTCGATGAATACCGCAAACATATCGAGAAAGACGCGGCGCTCGCCAGGCGTTTTCAGTCGGTATTCGTGAGCGAGCCGACGGTCGAAGACACCATCTCCATTCTGCGCGGCCTCAAAGAAAAATACGAGCTGCATCACGGCATTACGATTTCTGATTCGGCGCTTGTCGCCGCTGCTACGCTATCCAACCGCTACATCACCGATCGGTTTCTGCCCGATAAAGCGATCGATCTGATGGACGAAGCCGCAAGCCGCCTGCGCATGCAGGTGGACAGCAAACCCGAAGCGCTCGATGAGGTGGATCGCAAGCTGATGCAGCTGAAAATCGAACGCGAAGCGCTCAAAAAAGAATCCGACAGCGCCTCGCGCGAGCGGCTCAAAAAACTACAGGATGAGGTGAGTGAACTTGAAAGCCAGTCGCGCCTCTTGGGTGAACGCTGGCAGGCTGATAAGGCGCGGCTGGCAGGTGCGCGTGGAGTAAAAGAAAAACTCGAAGCCGCGCGCCTCGAGCTTGAGAAAGTTCAGCGCGAGGGCAACTGGGCGCGGGCGGGTGAGCTGCAATATGGCATCCTGCCGGAGCTGGAAAAACAACTGGCCACGAGCGATCAGAAAAGCGGCAGCGCCAGCGAAGTGGTGCGGGAGGAGGATATCGCGGCGATTGTCTCGCGCTGGACGGGCGTGCCGGTAGAAAAAATGCTCGAAGGTGAGCGCGATAAATTACTGCAGATGGAAGCCGGGCTTGGCGCTCGTGTCATTGGCCAGAAAGAGGCGGTGGCGGCAGTTTCTCAGGCGGTGCGCCGCGCCCGCGCAGGGCTTAAAGACCCGCAAAGGCCGATTGGTTCGTTCCTGTTTTTAGGGCCTACGGGGGTGGGAAAAACCGAGCTGACCAAAGCGCTTGCCGCCTTCATGTTTGACGATGATGCGGCCATGATTCGCATTGATATGAGCGAATATATGGAGAAACACGCGGTCGCCCGGTTGATTGGCGCCCCGCCCGGCTATGTGGGCTATGATCAGGGCGGCGCGCTGACGGAAGCGGTGCGGCGCAGACCCTATCAGGTCGTGTTATTCGACGAGGTCGAAAAAGCGCACCCGGATGTGTTTAATGTGCTGCTGCAGGTGCTCGATGAAGGGCGGCTGACAGACGGGCAGGGGCGCACGGTCGATTTCCGCAATGTGATTCTGGTGCTCACCAGTAATCTTGGCGCGCATTATCTGGTGGAGGAAGCTGAGAATCCGAAGAAATCACCTACTGGTGCGGCGCGCAAGAAATCCCCCGCCAGCGAGGAGCGGGAAGAGGCGATTTCCCCCGAAACCCGCGAAAAAGTGATGGAAGTGGTGCGAGCTTCCTTCCGCCCGGAATTCCTCAACCGGCTTGATGAAGTGATCCTCTTCCACCGCCTCGCGCGTGAGCATATGGGGGCGATTGTGGATATTCAGATGCGGCGTATTGAGGCGCTGCTGAAAGATAAACAGATTACGCTGGCGCTTGATGAGGCCGCACGCGAATGGCTGGCAGAGCGGGGCTATGACCCGGTCTATGGTGCGCGCCCGCTCAAGCGCGTGATTCAGAAACAGGTGCAGGACAGGCTCGCCACCATGATTCTTGAAGGAAAGATTCATGACGGCGACCATGTGGCCATCACCGGCCATGATCTTGGCCTGCATATCGAAGCAAAAAAAGCGGCGTAAGAAAATTTAGCGGCTGGCGACCTGCTGGCTGCCGGCGTTACGCAGCGAGGCGAGTTCCTGCAGAATTGCACCCTGTCGGGACTTGAATTTCTGTAACTCCGCACCCGCAAGAGCTTGCGAGGTGTTGAATCTCTGCGCGGTGGGATTCACCTGACGACCATTCTGCATCACCTCGTAATGTAGATGTGGGCCGGTGGACATGCCGGTCGAGCCGACGAAGGCAATCACCTGCCCCTGTCGCACCCGGCTGCCCACCTGAATTTTACCGAAGCGCGAGATATGGCCGTAGGCGGTGCTGTAGGTGTTGTTATGGCGAATCTGTACATAATTCCCATAGCCGCTTTTCCAGCCACGGAAACTGACCACCCCATCGCCTGCGGCCAGAATCGGCGTGCCGATGGCGGCGCCAAAATCCACCCCGCGATGCATTTTACTAAATCCCATGATCGGGTGCTTACGCATCCCGTAGCCTGAAGTGATTCGCGCGGCGTGAATCGGCGTTCGTAGCAGGGATTTTACCACGCTCTCGCCCTTGGCGTTGTACCAGCTGCTGCGCCCCTGAGAGTCGGTAAAGCGAAAAATTTCGATTTTGCGGCCTTTGAGGTTCAAAGCTGCATAGCGGGCATTATGATAGCCGCCCACGCGCCCATCCATAGTAGTCTGGCGGTCCATCACCACCTCGATCTTATCGCCAGGGTGGATGTCGCGCTGGAAGTCAACGTCGTAACTGAAGGCGCGCACAATCTCGCCCATCACGCTGGAGGGGATTCCGGCATCGTCCGCTGCCTGATAGAGGCTGCTTCTGACCGTGCCTGAGGCGTGAGTCGCATGGTCTTGAAGCTCGGCTTTGATGGCCGCGACGCTGAAATTACCGCTACTTAAACGCTCAAGTTCGACGGTCGAGAGGTTGGGCAGGTTAATGGCCAGTTCCTTGACCGCGGTGCGGTCGCCTAGTCGCTCATGGCGCGCGAGAGTGAGGGAGATTTTCTGACCCACGCGCAATTTGCCCGGATTAAATTCACGCTTGAGTGCAGCGACGACCTGATGCGCCTCACCTTCTTCGACGCGCTGGGCAACGAGCATATCTACCAGCGTGTCCCCTGGTGCGACCTGGAGGTCGACTGTTTTGGGGAAGATTTCAGGGGGCGGAGGAGGCGGAGCAATCGCCAGCGGGGGCGGGGCCGTGGTGGCTACCACAGGGGTGATACGGGCTAGTTGCACCGGTTTGGCAGCGGGAGCGGCTACCCATTCTTCGTAGCGGGGAAGGATTACGGTTCCCACCAGCAGGTTCATGAAGAATGACGCACCAACCCCAAAGATCGCGCCCAGCACAAACCAGTTGACGCGGATGCGGCTGAAACGTTTCTGGGTGAGAATGCGTGGACCGCTGGCGGGGCGAGTATAAGCCGGAATCGCCATGGTGGTTGCAGGCATCGTAAATCGCATCAGGCAGAACTCCCTAGCCGTGGTGGTACTTGCCGTATGCGTTATTTTTAATGTTTTATTAAGTTGTTATCCACAATCCTACGGGCTTGGTCCTGAATTGCAAGGGAAAAATTGTCAGTATGACTTTGTAACCCCCCTTTTTGGATGCGCGTGCGGGTTTAATAGGTTACAGGCTCGACTTAATGATGGCTCAAAAACCTACCATTTTGCATCTCATGCTCGCCCGCGGCTATGGCGGCATTGAAGAGGCCTATCTGCGCTATACAATCCTCATGCAGCAGATGGGGATTCGGGTGGTGGCAGTCATTCACCCGCACGCGGCGGTGGGAGCGCGCTTGCCGGAGGGAACGGAGATTCATACCCTGCCCCACTTCGCGCAATGGGATATTGCCGCCGGCATACGCCTCAGGCGCCTCATCCGCACGCTGCGCCCCGGCCTCGTGATCGCCCATGGCAACCGGGCGGCGCGGCTTGGTTACTGGGCAAGCCGTGGCCTGTGCCCTGAACTGGTGGTGCTGCATCGCCCGAGGTTCAAGGGCTTGCGCCGCTATGACCATATCATTGCGGTAACGAACAGGTTGCGGCATGAGGCGATCGCCCACGGCGTGCGGCCGGAACGCATCACTATGCTACCCAATTTCCTGACAGAATCGGCGCTTCCTTTTATACCCCGCCCCGCCCTGTCACCACCCGTGATCGGGTTTCTGGGGCGGTTCGTGCCGGAGAAAGGGATGGATTTACTGGTGGAAGCCGCCGCCATCCTCAAAAAACGCGGCCTGCATTTCGTGGTGCATCTGGGTGGAGATGGGCTGCTGCGACCGCGTATTGAATCTCGCATCCGCGCCTTGGGGCTTGATGGCGAGGTACAGTTAAGCGGCTGGGTGGCCAAGCGGGATGACTGGTACCACAGCCTTGATATTGTCGTAGTGCCCTCGCGCAGCGAATCCTTCGGGCTGGTGATTTTAGAGGCCTGGCGACATCATCTGCCCGTCATTGCTACGCGCACGGCGGGGCCATCGGAACTCATCACGGATGGGGTAAACGGGCTGCTCGCGGAGGCAGACCCAAACTCGCTGGCCGAGGGGCTGGCACAGCTGATTACCAACCAAGATTTACGCAATCGCCTTGCTTTGGCAACGCAAGCGGCGCTGACTCCTTATCTTGCCTCAGAGATTGCCCCGCGCCTCGCTAGCATCATAACGCAGGTCACCGCAGGAAACGCGCTACCCGGCGCTCAAGATTAATGAGCGCGCGCGCGGGAGAGTGGCTGATAAGCTTGACATCAAAGAGGGTGAGCCCCCCGCAGGCGGAAACTGTGTGAATCCCCTGCGTATAAGGTGCGGCCCAGATTGGTGCGTCAAGGGTAGCGACGGGGCGGCTTACAAACTGTGTCGGAGTCAGGGTTTCAATTCTATTCAGCGTCATCGCGCCGCCATAGGTTACCGTCCCGTTCTGGCCGGGCAGGTAGAGCGCGCCCTCATGCATAAAAGGCGCGCCGCCCATACGCGCGCGGGTGGGATCGGTGAGTACGGGATTTTTCGGATGTATCTGCCATGGTCCGGTAAGCGCATCCGCATAAGCGATATGAAGCGCACCGAGCGGATTGTCGGGGAGCGAGAAAAACAGCCAGTAGCGCTCCTCCCACCGCGCAAGGCTGGCATCAATTGCAGGTAGAGGCAGGAGGTCGCATACCGGCTCCCACGCAAGCGGAAACCGCGCAGCGCGGTATAGGGTGAGCGCGCCCGAGCGATGCGCCTCAGGCAGCATGAAGATTTCCCCCGCTTCCTCCCACAGATACGGATAGGAGAGGTGGAATGGCCGCGCCAGCGCCCGCGCGTGGCTGAGTTTATTCAGGGCTTGATCGTAAATATGCACCTCAATCACGCCGTGCTTGCTGCGGTAGTCATAGGCCTCAACAAACACATGCAGCTTTCCCTCGCGCCAGATGCCAAACGGATCGGCGTAAAAAGTGAAGGGGCGGGGCGATTCAAGCCACACCACCGGCGGGGGAGAAGCGCCAAATTCCGGCGAAAACAGTGCGTGCGGGGAACAGCGAACCATCCCCACCCGCCAGAGATCCGTATGAAAAAACTTAGGCATGATGCCAGTCTAGGGTGGCGGGTGGCAGGTGGCAAGTGGCGGGTGACCATATGTCAGATATTGGTGCGCGGATAAGGTCATGGAGACAGCATGGCTCATATTGCCCAACGTCAGTCGCCATGAATAACGTTCCGGCCCAGCTGCCAGATCCCTGTTTACTCACGCCATTACTTATTGTAGCCAGATCTGGTTCTCTGAACGAAGAGAAAGGTTTATAAATACTCGCTCAGGGTCGGCGGGCGTTGATTCCAACGCCCGATATCTGAAACACTATAAGGAGTTTTGTTATGTCATTATCCCTGCGAACTGCATCCATGATATGCGCTCTGGCGCTTTCCGCCTGCAGCATGTCGAATGAGCCGACCCCTGTGCCTGCCAATGCCCAGCCGATGAACGCGGCAGAGATTTCAGCGTTATTTGCCAATCCCGTTAATTTCGACAATAATATCACTGGTGGCATGAGTTATGAATTCAAACCTGGCGGACAGGTATATTTTTCGATGCGCCTTCTGCCCGTGCAAAAAGCTGGCCAATGGAAGCAGGAAGGGGATCGCCTGTGCATCAACGTAGATAGCGATCCTTGGGAATGTGGCAATTTCTACCGGATCAGCGCGAATCAATTCTACTTCAATCTTCCCGAGTATGATCAGGACTATAATACGCTGAACTTGCGGTAACTCCGCCGTTCACGGTTTTCTTTATTGACTCGGTCAGTTGCTGGCAACTGACAGAATGCCTATGCCCACTGGCGAGAGGGTCGGGGAAGAGTGGTTTTCGTTTAGTCGGCCACCCCCCCTTCATCTCCCCGCTAGCGGGGGAAGAAAAGGAAAAGGCGGCGGGGAGAAATTTTCCTGCTCCCCGCCGTCCAGTCTCCCTGTTTCCCCGCCAAGAGAGAGCAAATCAAAAATGAGTGTTTTTTCCCCTTGACGAGTGGGGGGTGCATCTCTATAAATCGCGCTCCCGACGCGGCGTGCGTCCAAAAAAACTCGGCAAACACCAGGTTTTCTGCGCCTCTCCCGTCGAAATTACTATTCACTTAACGTCCTATCGGTGCAGTGACCG
>JAJTIB010000027.1 GCA_021300075.1 Rickettsiales bacterium | reverse complement strand
TTGACCGAATGGAGATTGCCCGCACCGCAATCAATCACCAGAATGCGCTTCATGCACTCTGCATCCGCAACTGATCCAAATAGCGGCGCTCGGCACGCACTTGCGACTCGGCCGAAGCGACATCCACCAGTTTATACCCACGGCGTTCGAGCGATTCGGCACGCAGATCCGCCGCGCTTGCTGCGAGCCAGAATTGCATGGTAAGTTGAATAAGACCAATCGCAAGCGGACTAAGCCCCACTGATTCACCAAGTGCCGCCGCACCACCATAAAGAATCGCAAATACGACAAAGGCCAGCCAAAGGCACTGATAGCCAAGCCAAAGCACATGGAACAGAAACGCCCAGATGGAAAAACCCAGCCGCACCAGTTCAATCTGATCTTCTTCCGGCAAGTCGGGGTTCTGATAGACTTCGTAAATATGCGTGCGGTCCAACATGAGATTCCTTATTTTTTGGTGAGCACGCCCTTGGTTGAGGGCACGGCGCTGGATTTGCGCGGGTCAATCGCGATCGCTTCGCGTAAGCTGCGCGCCAACCCCTTATAGCAGCTTTCGACGATGTGATGATTGTTTATGCCGTAGAGATTCTCGATATGCAGTGTCATTCCACCGGCGGTAGCGAAGGCCTGAAACCATTCGCGAAACAACTCCGTATCCATCTCGCCGAGCTTGGGTTTGGTAAATTCTACCTTCCAGACAAAATACGGTCGCCCCGAAAGGTCAAGCGCCACGCGGGTCAGGGTTTCATCCATAGGGGAAAGCGCGCTGCCAAAACGGGTAATGCCTTTCCGTTCGCCCAGCGCCTCGGCCAGCGCCGTGCCAATCGCCAGGCCCGTATCCTCGGTCGTATGATGAAAATCAATATGCAGATCACCCTTGGCTTTGACAGTCAAATCCATCAGCGAATGGCGCGAAAGCTGCTCAAGCATATGGTCAAGAAAACCGATGCCGGTAGCAATATCATACTGTCCCGTGCCGTCGAGATTGATCTCAGCGACAATACTGGTTTCTTTAGTCTGGCGCTCAACACGCGCGCTGCGGCCCATACTCTGTTCCTTTCAAGAGCTTAAGCTCTAGCCCATGCTCCCGCACCCGTCAACGGCTTAAGATAGCGCCCCGCTTGGGCACTATCAGATGCTTGACTTTAGCAAGCAATCAAATGACAATTACAACTATCTATGCTCTCCCCCGAAACTACCTTGCGCCAGTTCCGCGACTTCTGCGCCTGTCATCTGGACGCAGGGCTAAGTGCGTCTGAGCGCCTGATGCTGGCGCTCAGCGGGCATTCCGGTGGCATCACCGCCACTGATCTTGCAGCGAATCTGGGGCAGGATGCGGGGTATGTAAGCCGCCTTCTCGCCGGGTTACGCGCGCGCCACTGGATCGGTCGACGACGTGACGCATCGGATGGCAGGCGGCAGTTATTGCAAGTGACGGCACGGGGCGAAAAACGCCTTACCAGCATCCGATCCCGGGAAAAGAAATCTGCCGAGAAGCTCCTTGCGCCGCTTAGTGACTGGCGACGGACGGAAGTACTGCGCCTGATGCTTCGGTTGCCGTATCTGCTACAGGGCAATCCGGCCGCGCCAGTGATCTTTCGAGCACTTCAACCTGGTGACGCGGGCTGGATTATCCACCGCCACGCCACCGTGATTGCACCAGAATTCGGCTGGAATGCGAGTTTCGAGGCGCTATGCGCCAGAATTATGGCCGACTTCATAGATCATTTCCAACCCGACTGCGAGCGTAGCTGGGTGGTGGAGCGTGACGGCGAGATTCTCGGCTCCCTGTTTCTGATTCGTGAAGACAATACGACCGCCAAGCTGCGCCTGCTTTATGTTGAGCCGGCCGCGCGCGGCATGGGGCTCGCACGCAAATTACTCGAAAAATCTATTCTTTTCGCTCGCGACAAGGGGTATCGCCGCGTCAGTCTGTTCACCACCTCCAACCTGCTCACCGCACGGCGTTTATATGACAAGCTCGGCTTTCAGTTGGTGGAGAGCGATCTCCCCGCCCCGTTTGGCGAAGGCATCAAAGGCGAAAAATGGCTGCTGGAATTGGAGTGAGAGCCAAGCCCGAGACCCCCTTGCGACATTGAGTCATTGCAACGGGCTGCTTGGCCCTCGCCCATGCTTTTCTGTAGCTAGGCGGGGCTCAGGTGGGCACTTGATTTTCCAAGCGGCAAAGCCTCTAAGAAAAACAAAATGGTGCCCCAGGAGGGACTTGAACCCCCACTCCGTTGCCGAAAGCAGATTTTGAGTCTGCCGCGTCTGCCATTCCGCCACTGGGGCAAGCACCGAAGTCGAGGGGGATAGCACGTGGGCTGCGTGCTGGCAATGGGCTTGCCAATTTCGGGCGGCAGGCGTAGCATAATAGTCATGCAGCAATCCCTCCATTTCCTCCGGCAGCCGCCGCTTTTTACCCTGCCTCTGCTCATGTTTCTGGGCTCGGCGGGTCCGCTGGGTTTTGCACTTATCAGCCAGTATGCGTTTTACTACCCGCCCTGTCATTTCTGCATGTTGCAGCGCTACCCTTACGCGCTGATTCTCCTGGTTCTGCTGCCCTTTAGTTTTCTTGGCGCGGCGCTCGGCGCGGCAAAACGCGACTGGATCAGGGCGCAAGGTTTTTTTGCGCTTCTGGCCTGGCTGATAACGGCCGCTTTCGCCTTCTACCATGTGGGGATTGAGCGCGGAATCGTCGATTATCAGGGCGAATGTGTAAGCCATGTTGAAGCGGGCGCGGGCGTTGAGGATCTCAAAGCTGCGATTACCAATGCGCCGCTCGTCAGCTGCGAGGAGCCTACGTGGCAATTTCTCGGCCTGTCTATGGCATTTTGGAACGGGGTCACGGGGCTGATGCTCGCCGCAATGATGGGCTATCTTCTCATACATACGCGGGGAAACCCATGAACCTGCCCGGTGACCTTGAGGCAAGACAATCTCTGGCACGGATGCTCAGAGTCGATCACGCTGGGGAATATGGGGCCGCGCGGATTTATGCCGGGCAACTCGCGGTTTTGAAAAACGACAGTACAACTAAGGAAATCCGCGCTATGGCGGCGCAGGAAGCTGTGCATCTGGCTGAGTTTGAGCGTCTGCTCGTTGCCCGCCGCGTCAGACCCTCGGCGCTTTTGCCATTCTGGCACATAGCGGGCTATGCGCTCGGTGCTGGTACGGCTCTGCTTGGCGCAAAAGCAGCGATGGCCTGCACGGTGGCGGTGGAATCCGTCATTGCCGAACATTATCAAAATCAGCTTGCTACCTTGCCGGCGGAGGAAAAAAACCTTCGCGCCACGATTCATCAATTCCGCCAGGAGGAGATGGAACATCATGATACTGGCCTCGCCCATGACGCCGAGGCAGCGCCAGCTTATACGCTACTAAGTGGTGTGATTCGCCGTGGCTGTAAAGCTGCCATCTGGCTGGCCGAGCGGGTATAATGAGCCCTTACGCCACCACGTCGCGCATGGTGTAAAATCCGGCTGGCTTATTCGCGGCCCAGGCCACGGCTTTGAGGGCGCCAAGCGCAAAGATTTCGCGGTTCGTGGCGCGGTGCGAAAGAGTAATCTGCTCGCCGGTTCCGGCAAAGATCACCGCATGATCACCTACCACATCCCCGCCGCGTAAGGTGGCAAAACCAATTGTTCCCTCCCTGCGCGCACCGGTGATACCGTCGCGCGATTTTACCGCCATGTCCGCCAGCGCTACGCCACGCCCCTTGGCTGCCGCCTCTCCCAGAGTAAGTGCTGTGCCCGAGGGCGCATCCACCTTCTGGCGGTGATGCATTTCGAGAATTTCGATATCATAATGCGTATCCAGCCGTGCCGCCGTCTGCTCCGCCAGTGCGGCGAGCAGATTCACCCCCAAACTCATGTTGGACGACCAGACCACGCGCGCAGATTCACCGGCGCGGATAAGGGCTTCCTTTTGCGAAGGGGAAAGACCGGTGGTTCCAGAAACAAGGATTTTCTTTTGTAATGCGGCCAGCCCAGCTAGGCCCACCGTATGCTCGGGGAGGGTGAAATCAATCACCGCATCCGCTGCCTGAAACAGTGCGGCCGGAGTCTCGACCATCAACTCGGTGGCAAAGCCAAGCCCCGCCTGCTCAAAATGGGTGCGTGCCATCTGCGCCGTTCCGGCGCGGATGCCGCAGGCGGCCAGCTCCATCAACGGATGGGCGGAAAGCGCGCGCACCAGCGTCAGCCCCATCCGCCCGGCCGCACCGGCAATCGCGATTTTTAACATAATGGTTACATTTTTATAGATGAATCATCGAAGCATTTAACGATTTATTAACGGAATCAGGAGGATAATGCAATGCGCTTTGCTGCATCAGGGCCAAAAGCATGCGGACAAGGAAAATGAATTCAGACAAAGAATGAGAGTTATCGTGGGCCGAGAGGCTTCAAAGCGAAAACGATCAAAAAAAATTAGCTACCAAGTTGATTTTACAACACGAGCTGTTTGGGGGCGGCAAGGCAGCCTGGCAACATCAAACTGTTATGCTCACTCCGAGCAGATATTTTCTGCGTGATGGTTTGAAACTTTCTACCGAAGAATCAATTTATAATTTTCCCCTTATAAAGAATGCGTTCGAGAGCCTTATGGCAGAGCTGCACATTCGCGGCGCAACGATTGAGGATCCAAAGCACAAGAAAATCGAAGACATCAAAGATAAAGGAATATCACTAGAAGTGACTATTCCCGCTCAAGAATTCGCGCGGAACATCATGCCAAAACTCGGTGAAAATGACGCGGGAGAATTGGCAACAAACGTCATACAATTCCGCTCACGCTGAATGGCTACTCCTTCAAATCTTCCCAGAATTCTTTTACTTTAGTAAAAAATCCTTCGCTTTCGGGGCTGGTGGATTCTTTGCCGCCGGCCGCATCAAACTCGGCAAGCAGTTCTTTCTGGCGCTTGGAAAGATGCACCGGGGTTTCCACCTGCACCTCCACATACATATCGCCTCTGGCCTCGGAACGCAGCACGCTCATACCCTTGCCTTTCAGGCGGAACTGGTGGCCTGCTTGCGTGCCAGCGGGGACGTTGACCTTGACCCTGCCGCCGTCAATGGTCGGAATTTCGATATGTCCCCCGAGTGTCGCGGTGGTCATTTTGACTGGTACGCGGCAATAAATATTGGCCCCTTCGCGGCGGAAAAGCTTATGAATGCGAATGGAAAGGAAAATATATAAATCCCCTGCCGGGCCGCCTCTGAATCCGGCCTCGCCTTCGCCCGCCAGGCGAATACGCGTGCCTTCCTCCACCCCCGGCGGGATGGTGACAGCAAGGGATTTCTCCTTCCGCACCCTCCCGGAACCTGCGCAGGTTTTACAGGCTTTTTTGATGACCTTGCCCGTGCCCTGGCAATTACCGCAGCTACGCTCGACCGTGAAAAATCCCTGCTGCATCCTGACCACGCCGCGCCCGCCGCAGACCCCGCAGGTTTCAGCCTGCGTGCCTTTTTCTGCGCCTGAGCCGCCGCAATCACCGCAAGGGTCGGAGGTAGTGACTTTAATCGTCTGCTGCTTGCCCTTGAATGCTTCCTCTAAACTGACATCGAGATTATAGCGTAAATCTGCACCACGCGCCGCGCCAGAAGCGGCACTTTGAGCACCACCACCCGCACGCCCACCGCCATTTCTGCGGCCGGTGAAATCACCAAACAAATCTTCAAAAATATCGGAGAAACTTCCCGTAAACTCAAATCCAGCGGCGCCGCCACCGGGGGGCGTGCCACCGCCTTGAAATGCCGCGTGGCCAAACCGGTCATAGGCTGCGCGTTTCTGCTCGTCTTTCAGCACGTCATAGGCTTCGTTGATAGCTTTGAATTTTTTTTCCGCCTCTTTATTGCCCGGGTTGCGGTCGGGGTGATATTGCATCGCCAGCTTGCGATATGCTTTTTTAAGCTCGTCTTCGCTTGCACCTTTCGCGACCCCGAGCAGGCTGTAATAATCTTCGGTCATATCTGCCTTAAAATAGGAAAGTGCCTAGCACCCAGTGCTGAGGGTTAAAAAAACTCTATACCCCAAACATCCGGAACTAGGCACTGAAAAGAATTAGCTCGCCTTCTTGTTATCATCGCCGCTGATATCTTCAAACTGCGCGTCGAGCACTTCGCCCTCGGCAGGTTTGGCGGCGTCGGCAGATGATGCGGCAGGCGCGGCTTCACCCGAAGCCGCTTTCTGCTGCTCGGCTTTATAGATGGTCTCGCCGATTTTCATCATGGATTCACCGAGCGTCTTCGACTTCGTCTCAATCGCGTCCTTATCGCCGGAATCGAGCACGTCTTTGAGGGCTTTTACATCCTCCTCGACCTTGGCTTTATCCGCCGCATCCAGCACGCTGCCATGCTCACGCAGGTTTTTCTCCGCCTCGTGAATCATTGACTCCGCACGGTTGCGCGCCTCAATCGCCTCGCGGCGTTTTTTATCTTCCACCGCATTGGCCTCGGCCTCTTTCACCATACGTTTGATGTCGTCATCCGACAATCCGCCGGAAGCCTGAATGCGGATCTGCTGCTCCTTGTTCGTTGCCTTGTCTTTGGCCGAGACATTGACAATGCCGTTCGCGTCAATATCGAACGCCACCTCAATCTGCGGCATGCCGCGCGGGGCAGAGGGAATGCCGACCAGATCAAACTGGCCAAGCAGTTTATTATCTGCCGCCATTTCGCGCTCACCCTGAAAGACACGGATGGTGACCGCCGTCTGGTTATCATCCGCCGTCGAGAACACTTGCGATTTTTTAGTGGGAATGGTGGTGTTGCGGTCAATCAGCCGCGTGAAGACACCGCCGAGTGTCTCAATCCCAAGCGAAAGCGGGGTCACATCGAGCAGCAGCACATCTTTCACTTCGCCTTTGAGCACCCCGCCCTGAATGGCAGCACCAATCGCCACCACCTCATCCGGATTCACGCCGCGGTGCGGCTCTTTACCGAAAAGCTTGCTCACCAGCTCGATGACTTTGGGCATGCGCGTCATGCCGCCCACCAGAATCACCTCGTCGATTTTACTCGCATCAAGCCCTGCATCTTTCAGCGCTTTTTTGCATGGCTCCATCGTCCGCTCAATCAGGTCTTCCACCAGCGATTCCAGTTTCGCGCGGGTGAGCTTCACATTCAGGTGCTTCGGCCCGTTCTGATCCGCCGTGATAAAGGGCAGATTGATATCCGTCTGCTGGGTGGAGGAAAGCTCAATCTTCGCTTTCTCCGCCGCTTCTTTCAGGCGCTGGAGGGCGAGCTTGTCTTTACGCAGGTCAATGCCCTGCTCTTTTTTGAATTCATCCGCGAGGTAATCGAGGATGCGCATGTCGAAATCTTCCCCGCCAAGGAACGTATCCCCATTGGTGGCCTTGACTTCAAACACCCCGTCGCCGATCTCCAGCACCGATACGTCAAACGTACCGCCGCCAAGGTCATATACGGCGATGGTCTGGCCGTCTTTTTTCTCAAAACCATAGGCGAGTGCGGCGGCAGTCGGCTCGTTGATAATCCGCAGCACATTGAGGCCGGCAATCTTCCCGGCATCTTTCGTTGCCTGGCGCTGGGCATCGTTAAAATAGGCGGGCACGGTGATCACCGCATCCGTCACTTTTTCGCCTAAATAATTCTCGGCGGTCTCTTTCATTTTCTGCAGAATAAATGCCGAAATCTGGCTCGGCGAATATTTCTCGCCCCGGCATTCCACCCACGCATCCCCGCCCTCAGACTTCACGATTTTATAAGGAACGAGCTTGATGTCTTTCTGCGTGGTCGGGTCGTTAAAGGTGCGGCCAATCAGGCGCTTGATCGCAAAGAGCGTATTTTCCGGGTTGGTCACCGCCTGACGTTTGGCCGGGTGGCCAACCAGACGCTCACCATCGCCCGTAAACGCCACCATCGAGGGCGTGGTGCGGGCGCCTTCAGCGTTTTCAATCACTTTCGTCTGCGAGCCGTCCATGATGGCCACGCAGCTATTCGTCGTTCCCAAATCAATGCCGATTACCTTTGCCATGTCATTTTTTCCTTATCTTTCAGTTGATAATAACGAAAGCGTGCTTGCCGACACCTTCATTTCAAAGGGACATATAGAGCAGGTTCTAGGAATTGCAACAGGGGTGTGGTCGGGCTGACCCCAAAAAATTCATATTCTACGATGCCTTAGAATTATTTCTAAAAATAATACCACAGATGATCTTTACGTTACGCTCACTACGCGCCGCAGAATCGCCGCTTACGGAGGGGGGCTTTGATAGCTGTCAGACTCATTAATTAGTCAAGTAGCTATAACGGAGGCGGGCAGTCCATGGTCATTGACCTGTGGCCAGAAAATATTCTATTCGCGACTGGAATTTATTGTACAAGAGACCATAAACCGGTTCGGGGGCGATAGCTCAGCGGTTAGAGCAGGGCGCTCATAACGCCTTGGTCGGGGGTTCAAATCCCTCTCGCCCCACCATCCTACGCCGTCGGCTTCGGGTGGCTTTGGCCAGTAAGATTCCCAAGACCAGCTCAGGGATTCTGCAAGATTGTGCCGCGCGTACCACAGCAGGAAAAGAGCGAAAGAGCGACAAGTGAACGAAACCAAACTTGACAAATCGGGCTAGATGGCGTCATTTTCCATTCGCGCGTGAACGATGAAGTTCAAAACTATATTAATAAAAGCGCATCCTCGTCACTTGAACCCAATCAGTAGGAGACCCATTATGAAAAATAATACGATCATCGCGATGACCGCTCTCGCTCTGCTGGTCGCTTGCAGCAGCGATCTGAGTAAAGAAGACCGGGCGGCTCTTGATGCGGCTAATAAATCAGCCGCCGAGGCCAAAACCCAGTCGCAACAAGCCGCGGAAGCCTCGGCGCAGGCGGCACAGGACGCTAAAAACCAGTCTCAGTCTGCAGCGGAAGCGTCTGCTAAAGCGGCTGAGGCCTCTGCAAAAGCAGCGGAAGAAACCCGCCTTGCACGCGAGGAAGCCCGTGCGGCCCGCGAAGAAGCCCGTGTGGCGCGTGAGGAAGTCGCCCGTGCCGCGATGGATGCCGCTGCCGCCCGCAACTCAGCCGAAAAAGCCGCCGAGAAATCGGACCGCATTTTCCGCGCGGGTCAGAACAAGTAAGCCCTTAAATTTTTCGGCCAATGGCGACAGGAACACCGTCACGTTTGGTGATGGCCTGTTTGACCACGTCCCAGTCAATGCTGGTTTTCTTCTGCGCGGTCTTACGAATGGCGGTGAAAAGCTCAGGCGCACTCAGCGGGGCGGGCGGCTGATAATCGGCGATACTATCG
>JAJTIB010000211.1 GCA_021300075.1 Rickettsiales bacterium | reverse complement strand
GCGTAGGATGACGACATAATGACTCCTTGATGAACCTGTCCGGATGCCTAGCAAATCCCACGTAAACGGAAAGAGAAAAAATTTTTGCAGTGCGGGAGGAGGAGTCGGGTTTCAGGTTTCAGGGAAGAAGTATTCCTTGCAGCCATCTTCAGCTACAACCTATAACCTAAAACCTATAACCTTTTCCCCTTAGCCCTCCACCTTGTCCCAGACGCGTTGGGCGAGATTCAGGCCATAGAGTTTTTCCACCGCCCTGAGTCCGGTGGGTGAGGTGACGTTGATTTCGGTCAGGTAACCGCCAATCACATCGAGGCCGACCAGCAGCAGGCCCTTGGCTTTCAAATAGGGTTTGATGGCCTGACAGATTTTTTCCTGCTGGCGGGTGAGGGTCGCGGCCACGGGTTTGCCGCCTACGCGCATGTTGGCGCGGATAGAGCCTTCGCCGGGCAGCCGACCAAAGACGGCGGCGATCTCGCCGTCTATCAGCAGAATGCGGCGGTCTTCTTTATCCACCTCGGGCAGGAAAGCCTGCCACATCAGCGGCTCCCGCGAGGTTTCGCACCAATGTTCATGCAGGGTGCGAATATTGGGGTCATTCGCCTCGAGCTTGAACACGCTGCGCCCGCCAAAACCGTAAAGTGGTTTGGCGATGATGGTGCGGTGCTCGGCGGCGAAGGCGGCAATCGCTGCCGCATCGCGACTGATGAGGGTGGGGGGCATGAATTCCTTGAAAAAGAGCGGCGATAGTTTCTCGGGCGATTCGCGCACGCCTCTGGGGTCATTGTAAACCCGCGTGGTTTTGGGCAGATGTTCGAGGATATGGGTGGCGGTGATGTAAGCCAGATCAAAGGGCGGGTCCTGACGCATCCAGACCACCTGAAAATCGGTCAGTGGTGTGAGTGTCCCCTCGCCCATTTCGCAGAATTGTTCATGACTCGTATCGACATCCATCGGCCGCAGTGTGGCGAGGACCTCGCCCTCGCGCCAGGACAGGTCACTGGGCGTGTAAGAATAACAGTGATAGCCGCGTTTTTGTGCCTCTTCGGCCAGCATCAAGGTCGAGTCGCTCGCGACATTGAGGCCGGCGGGCGGGTCCATCTGGAAGGCGACTTTTTTCATCGCAGGTAATCGCTTTCTGCCGATTAGCGTGGCATGCCTTGGGTGCTGTCTACAGGGGCGAGAATTCTCAGGTGGTTGATTACGCGCCTGACGCCGCGGGTAGTGCGCGCCACGTTCAGGGCCTTGTCCATTTCCGTCTGACTATGACAATATCCCAGCAGATAAGCCGTACCGTTTACTACATCAATCGAATAATCAATAACAAAGACCCCCTTGGTCAGGAGCAGGCGGGTTTCGAGATTCTTTTTGATAGCGATGTCATTCGCTGTATCCCAAACTTCGGTATCGGGAATCACCACAATTTCATTAATAACTTCTTCGACCCCTTTGACCTGCCATGCCAGCTCGGTTGCGCGCTGGGCAGTGGTTTCGGAATTCACATTGCCGGTGAGGAGTACGCGGCCTTGGCGGACATTGATGGTGGCGTTGATAAGAAGATCATTCACATCGGCATTGAGGAATTTCTCGTTAATTGCAGTGTAGATGATGGTGTCATCAAGGCTCGTGCCGTAGGAGCGTTTATCGGCGGTGGCAATGCCGACTTGAGTGGCGGCGGTGGTCGCGGCGGCAACGCAGCCGGTCAACAGGGGCGCAAAGACAAGTAGAGCAAATAAACCAAAGCGCGGCATCGAGTTCCTCTTCAACAAAAGGCTTCAGGAATATAATGCGGCCAGCCATACCACGGTACAAGACAGGCGTCGAACCGTATCGTGGCGTTGGCATAATCCGGATGCTGTTGCAGAAAAATCTGTGCTGCGCGCATCACACGTTGCTGATTGCGCGGGTGAATGGCCTCGGCGGCGCTATCCTTGTTCCGGCGCGCCTTGACCTCAATAAAGGCTAGAACTCGCCCGCGTCTGGCAATCAGGTCGATTTCGCCCACCGGCGTCTTGAAACGCCCGGCTACAATACGCCATCCCTTAAGGCGCAGGTAAAGCGCGGCGATGCGCTCGCTGCGAATCCCCTTTCGGTAGCGTTTCTGGCGCTCATTTCTGGCGCGGCTGGGCGAGCGCACGGGCATAAATTTCCTCACGCGGTAATCCGGTGGCTTTAGCAATTTCGGCGGCGGCGGCACTTTTGGGCAGGCGCGTCAGAGCTTCGCTCAGGAGCTGGTCGATAAGCGCGTTATCCGTCATCGGCGTGGCCATGCCGGGCGCCGGGGCAATAAGTAGCACGATTTCACCTTTGACGGGGTTGGTGGCAAAAGTCGCGGCAAGACTGTTGAGAGAACCACGGTAGAAAGTCTCAAAGCGTTTGGTGAGTTCGCGGGCGATCACCGCCTCTCGCTCTCCCAGCGCCTGACTCAATTCTGCGAGTGTAGCGGCGATACGATGCGGCGCTTCATACAAAATACTGGTCACCGGTAAGGCCCTTAGCAGCGCGATTCGTGCCTGACGTGCCGCCGGTTTGGTCGGCAGGAATCCGGCGAAGAAAAACCCATCTGAGGGTAATCCGGCTGCCGATAAAGCGGTAATTGCCGCGCTTGCCCCGGGAATGGGGGTAACGGTGAAACCCGCATCCCAAACGGCTTTGACCAGCTCAGCTCCGGGGTCGGAAATAAGAGGAGTTCCCGCATCCGAGATAAGCGCAATAGATTCGCCCCCTACCAGACGCGCGAGAAGTTCCGGCAGGCGCTCGGCGCGATTATGTTCATGGAAGCTGACGGTGGGGGTGGTAATGCCATAATGCTGCAGTAATACTTGACTGGTGCGCGTGTCCTCGCAGGCGATGATGGCGACCTGAGCGAGTAGATCCGTGGCGCGCACGCTCATATCGGCCAGATTGCCAATCGGGGTTGCGACCACATAGAGCGTAGGTGACGCGTTGCTTTTTGCCGAGGGTTTGTTATGCATGGGTTCTGATTAGCATAAGAAGAAAAGGCGCGCACCCATGATTCGTTCTTTCCGCTCGCTGCGGTTCCTTTCCTGCGCGGCATTGCTGCTCCTTGCGGGCTGCGCGGATTCCACGGTGGATACCGCGCTTGATGATATTTATGTCAATAATACGATTCCGGTGGCGAGCGCCGTGCCTTCGGCGATGCCGATGAGTGCGCCGCGCCCCGTGTTGCAGAGTGGAATTCCGGTCGATAAGCGTGTGAATGTTGCACTTCTTTTGCCTATTACTGGCCGTCATTCGCAACTGGGACGTGCCATGCAGGACGCGGCGACCCTCTCCCTATTTGATAAATATGCGAGCCTCTCGCCCGAGCAGAACCGCATCCGCGTCGAGCTTAAAACCTACGATTCGGGAGATACACCCGAACAGGCACGCGAGGCGGCCGAGCGCGCCATTAAAGATAAGGCCGTGCTGCTTATTGGTCCGGTTTTTAGTGATGCAACCACCGCCGTTTCCGTGCCCGCCCGCGCGGCCGGTGTTCCGGTCATCAGTTTTTCCAATAGCCAATCGGTCGCTACACCCGGAGTATTTCTTTTTGGCTTCTCGCCCGAGGAACAGGCTCGTCGCGTCATCGGCCATTCTGCGGGTCAGGGCCGTACGCAGCTGGCAGCACTCGTACCCAACACCCTCTACGGCCAGACCGTGCTCGAAGCAGCGCGCAAGCAGATCACCGAGGATGGCGGGGCGCTGGTGGCACAGGCTCTTTATTCGCCGCAAGGCCTAGGCATTGACGCGGCGGTGAACTCAATCCTTCCCTCCGCGCAGCCGCCGGCGTTTGACAGTCTGTTTCTGCCCGAGGCAGGAGCGCCGCTGGATACCATCCTGCGCGCCATGCATGCGCGGGGCGCCCGCGGCAAACATGTGCAGTTGCTGGGGACGGGGTTATGGGACGATGTTCTGCTGATTACGCGGGTCAATCTGGAAGGAGCATGGTTTGCCACCTCGCCGCCGCAATTAACCAGCGCCTATGATCGGCGATTTATCAGCACCTATCGCTATCAACCGCCGCGGCTTTCGAGCCTTGCCTATGATGCAGTGGCACTTGCAGTCACGATCATTACCGGTAATCGGCCAGTGACGGAGCAGACACTTACGAGCCCCAATGGCTTCAGCGGCCCAGCGAATGGGATTTTTCGTTTCAGAAAGAATGGCACGTCGGAGCGCGGTCTAGCCGTTCTCCAGGTGCGTGGCGGGCAGTTTGTAGTCGTTTCTCCGGCGCCGACGGGGTTCGCGCAGTAGTTTAAGCACTTAGTGCAGCGGTGATGGCATTGAGCAGTAGCGCGCCTTTGGGAGTGACACAGAGGCACTCATTCTCGTAGGTGATGAGATGTTCGTCCTGAAGTTTCTTCAGGCGATGGGAATCAAGGCGAGGCAGCAGCAAGGCTCGTTCATCCTCGTGCAGTGATTTGAGGTTCAGGCCTTCCCTGATGAGGCGCAGACCCATCAGCAATTTTTCTTCTGTTCGTGTTGCTGCATCAAGCGGGGTATTTTCCTCCAGTCCATGACCCAGACGCTGGGTTTGCTCCAACCAGCGTTCAGGTGATTTGAGGTTGCACGTGGCCAGACGCGCGCCGTCCCCGATATCGAGCCGCCCATGCGCGCCAGCACCAATCCCGAGATAGGATTCGCCGCGCCAGTAACTCAGATTATGACGCGATTCATGTCCGGACGCTGCGTGATTCGAGATTTCATAAGCCGGAAGTCCGGCTTCCTCCATTATGCGCTGGGTCAATTCATACATTTCTGCTGCGAGCGATTCCTCGGGCAAAGTAAAGGCCTGGTCATGATGATACTGGTGGTGAAAAGCGGTGTTTTCCTCAATCGTCAATTGATAGAGTGAAAGATGACCGCGCGCATAGGTGAGCGCCTCGCGCAACTCGGTTTTCCATGCATCAAGGGTTTGGCCGGGCAGGGCATAGATGAGGTCAAAAGAATACCGCGGGAAATGTTCGGCGGCGAGTGCAATGGCGCTGCGTGCTTCGCTTTCCGAATGTTCGCGCCCGAGAAATTTCAGGGCCTCCGGACGCAGCGACTGTACGCCGAGCGACAGGCGATTGACCCCGGCTTTCGCTGCGGCCGCGAAATTCACAGACTCGACCGAGGTCGGGTTAGCCTCCATGGTGATTTCGATGTCGGACGCACAGTTCCAAGACTCGCGTACGGTATCAATCAGGGCGGCGAGTATTGCGGGTGGCATGAGCGAGGGCGTGCCGCCGCCGAAGAAGATACTCGTGACCCTATGATTGTGGGTCAAGGGTTGCCAGTAAAGCAATTCGCGGATGAGTGCTTGGCGCCAGCCTTCGGCATCAATCGCATCCCGCACATGTGAATTAAAATCGCAGTAGGGGCATTTCTTTTTACAAAATGGCCAATGGATGTAAATCGCAAGGGGCGGGGCTGGTGT
The DNA here is from genome assembly GCA_021300075.1 of Rickettsiales bacterium. Taxonomy (GTDB): domain Bacteria; phylum Pseudomonadota; class Alphaproteobacteria; order Rickettsiales; family UBA3002; genus JAFLDD01. The sequence continues at coordinate 862 of JAJTIB010000211.1, read as the reverse complement.
TTTCTGGGTGGCCATGATAACGGGGTTTTATGGCACGACCGGAAAGAGAGCAAGACGCAATCCTGACCCTGATGCAGGGCAAATACGAGCATATTCTGCCGATTGAAGCGGAATGGGGCATTCGTTTTGAGGAGGGCGATATGCGCCCGCGCATCGAGCATTTTCATGATGCGGTTCGCGCGCTGACTTCGGGTGTAGATATTTTTGATAAAGCCTCGCGCCTTTCGGTGGAGCATTTGGCCTATGATCTTTCGCAGTTACGCCAGATTCAAAGCCGTCCCGTAGGCCAGGTCAACCGCACCAGCGATAAATCCACCGGCGATGCACTGGTGACGCTCGATGCCCGCGGCAAGGCCCCGCCACGCCTGCCACCCCAAAGCGTACGGCAGGAACTGGTGCAGCATTACCGCGATTACACGGTTTTTTTTGCGGCGCTTTTTGCGCCCGTGGCCGACCGTAATTTCAAAGCGCGCGAGGACGAGATTGAGGGCAATCTGGTCGATTTATCGCTGGTTGAAGAAGTGGTCGAGGCGCTGGCCAGCGGCCAGATGGAAGTTTCGACCGCCCTTAAAGAACTCGATCATGTGGAGCAGGACGATCTGCGCGAGCGCATCCAGAAACTGCTCATGAGCCGGAAACTTTCCGCGCGCGAAAAACAGGAAGCACAGGCTATGGTTGCGGCTATTGGCAAGAACCTCAAATCCGAGCGCAAGCGGGTCGATACGGCGCATACGAATTACCTCACGGCTCAGCTCGCTGTGTATGAGGAATCGCGCGACATGATAAAAAAACTTGCGGGCGCCGGCATGAATCTGGCCGGAAAATTCCTCGAAACCGCCGTGCGTAATGCTGGCCAGGGACG
>JAJTIB010000050.1 GCA_021300075.1 Rickettsiales bacterium | reverse complement strand
GCCGAACGCTCCATGCAGTTATCGATGCGCTGGGCGGCGCGATCGAAAGCGGCTTTTGTGCCGCGGGCAGGGTACGGACTCTTTGGCATTGTGCAAGGTAGTACGATTGCTAAATTACGTCAGGAATCGGTCGCTGCACTCACTGAAATTGGCTTTGATGGCTATGCGATTGGCGGGCTGGCGGTGGGAGAGGGTCAGGCAGAAATGTTCCGCGTGCTCGATTTCACAGTTCCTGCGATGCCAGCGGATAAGCCGCGCTATCTGATGGGGGTGGGCAAGCCCGAGGATATTGTTGGCGCCGTCCTGCGCGGGGTGGATATGTTCGACTGCGTGATCCCGACCCGCTCGGCGCGGTTTGGGCGGGCATATACCTCGATGGGCGAAATCAATATCCGCAATGCCCGCCATGCGGATGACCCGCGCCCACTCGATGAACATTCCTCCCCGCCCGTCTGCCGTAATTATTCCCGCGCCTACCTGCATCACCTGTTCAAGGCCGACGAAAGGCTCGGACCCATGCTGCTGACGCTGCATAATCTCCATTACTACCAAGAGTTGATGGCAGGGCTGCGCGCGGCCATTAGCGAGCGTTGCCTTGAGGCTCACGTGGCGGGCCTGAAGGCCGCCTGGCAAAAAGGTGACATCGCGCCCTTGACAAGCTGAGGATTCTCCGTAAGTTGCGCCCTTGCGATTCGGATTTCCGGTGAGAGCTCGTAGCTCAGTTGGTAGAGCACACGACTTTTAATCGTGTTGTCGTGGGTTCGATCCCCACCGAGCTCACCATTATCCGCCTCACCCGCTATAATCCTCATACCACATGGTGGCTCAGATAAGCCTGAAGCGCGGTTTTTATTTTCCGGCGCAAGAGGTAAAGCGCAAGGATATTGGGCAGCGACATCCCAAGGATGAGCAAGTCAGAAAAATCGAGCACGATGCCGAAATGTAAAATACCGCCCGCAAAACTGGCCACGCAAAATAACACATAATAAAGTTTAATGGCACGGCGGCCAAAGAGGTGGCTCCAGGCGATTTCGCCGTAATAACTCCAGCCAATCGTGGTGGAATAAGCAAAAAGCACCACATTCACCGCCAGCATGATGGTAAACCAGTCCCCGACAGTAGCAAAGGCGCGGGCGGCAATGAGCACGCCCTCCTCAAGATTCGCACCTTGATAGGCGCCGCTGATGGTGACAATGAGGCCGGTGAGTAGCGCAATCATAGCGGCAAAGAACGGCTCGAGCAGGGCGACTGCTCCTTCGCGTACCGGCACGGTTCGGGCGGCAGCATGGGCGATGGGGGCGGAGCCAAGACCTGCTTCATTGGCAAATAAGGCACGCTTGAAGGCGATTGCTAGCATCCCAAGAAATCCGCCCGCGACGCCTTCGGGCGTGAACGCACCCGTCACCATCAGTCGTAGCGCATGACCAAGATTCTCGATATTGGCGGCGACGATGATGAGGGCGCAGATCAGATATAAAATCCCCTTCAGCGGCGAGATTTTCTCCGCCACACGGGCAATGCGCTGGATCGAGCCAAAAAGTACCAGCCCTACCAGCAGGGCGAAGGCCAGCGAAATGACCCATTGCATCTGCGCGAGGGCAGGGATTTCATAAGCCAGCATTTTGACCGCTTGATTGGATTGAAACATATTGCCGCCACCAATGGCGCCGCCCAGGCAGAAGATCGCAAACAGCACCGCCAGAAATTTCCCAAAAAACGGTAACCCGATTTCGGCCATGCCGCTTTGCAGATATTGAATCGGACCGCCGAAGACTTTGCCGTCTGCATCAATTCTACGGTATTGCATCGAGAGGGTAACTTCGGCGAATTTACTCGCCATGCCAAGGAGCCCGGCGACGACCACCCATAGCGTCGCGCCCGGCCCACCGACTGCAATGGCCACCGAAATTCCCGCAATCGAGCCAAGGCCAACGGTTGCCGCAATCGCTGAGAACAAAGCCTGAAGGGGGCTTACTTCGCCGTGAGATGCGCTCGTTTCTTTATCACGGCCGGAGACAATACGCAGCGCATGGCGAAACAGGCGGAAATTCACCCCGCGCAAATAGACGGTGAAAAATACTGCTGCCGCCATAAGCCACAGCACGATGAAGGCAAACCCCCCAATATCATAAAACAGCACCGCCGAGAGCGCGGCGACAAAATGCTCTATAAGCCACTGAAATGTGCTGGTAATAATATCCATGCGCGCCACCTTCATTGCGAGGTTTCAGTCTTGATAGCAGGCTGTCACACGTTTGTCACATCCCTCTGTTAGACTGAAAATGAAAAGGAGTGTCATGCGCGACGCGACATCAGAGAAAGAAGCGCCAGTATCCCTCGAACGCAAGCTGAAGCTCGCGGGTGTGAGTTATATGCTGGGCGATGCGGCGATGATGGTGGCGGGCCATATGCGTGGGAAGAAAAATGTTGTCGCGAGTGCGGCTACCTGGCTTGTGGGCGGTGGCGCGGCAGCATGGTATGGCAATCCGCATACGGAGCAGCAGCTGCACATCCTCGCCGGCAGACTAGAGCAGCATTTTTACAAAAACGGCATCGTCATTCCTAGCGAAATACGCGCCCAATCATCCCTGCTTAAAGAAAAGTCCTTCTGGGAAAAAACCGAGCAATTTCTGTACGCGCATCCCTCCGAGATCCTCAATAGCAGTTATGCGCTGGGTGCGGGTATGTTGATGGCCAAGGGCATCACGAAAGATTTCTGGATGGGGGCGTGTATCTTGACTGGTGCGCTGGCCGGGCTACTCATTAAAGAAGATCCCGAGGCACGAAAAAAAGCCGAAAACGGTAGTTGGTTTGATAAGACAATCGCGTTTGCCAAAGAAAAACCATTGCGGGTTTCGGGCTCGCTTTATGCGGCTGGGAATATTTTTCTCGCCGGTAACATGGTCGAGGATTTTCGCAAAAGGAACAGCACTTATCAGGGCAAGAAGGTGCAGCCTTATTTCTTTTCAACACTGCAACTAGCCTGTTATCTATTCTCTAATACCATGCTCTTTCTTTCGCCGCGTAACCAGATGACGGATTCGGGTGTACGGCCCGAAGCGATGGCGCGTCTTGAAGATGCCGCTGCTCGCATTATTGCTGCTCAGCCCGTACCAGTGCAAGTAACTTTGGTGCAGGACATCGCGCAGTATCTGGCGCAACAAAAAGGGGTCAAAATACCGCCGCAGGAAATCAAAGTAGCGTTGCAGCAGCGCCTGACAAAATTACAACCGCAACCTACTGCTCAAAGTTTTGCAGCACGCGAAGAAATGCGCGCAGAGACACCCCAGGCAATAAAACGCTAAGGCTTCGCCGCCAGCGCTTTTTCGACAGCGCTGACGAGACTCCCCGCAGTGGGGGATGTCATGGCCGAGAAATAATCAATCAGCTTGCCGTCGCGCCCGATCAGGTATTTATGAAAATTCCAGCTTGGTGCGTTGTCTTTGCCAAGCACCTCCGCCGCCCAGAGGTAAAATCGCGCAGCGTTTGCCCCACTCACAACTTCTTTGCCTGCGAGCGGAAAAGTAATGCGGAATTTGGATTCGCAGAATTCTTTGATCTCGGCGTTCGTGCCCGGCTCCTGCCCGCCAAAATCGTTGGAGGGCACGCCGATAATCACCAGCCCTTCGTCTTTGAATTGCTGATAAAGCTCTTCGAGCCCCTCATATTGTTTGGTGAAGCCGCATTCCGAAGCGGTATTGACGACAAGCAGCACCTTGCCGCGATAGGCCGATAGCGGCATGGGCTCGCCATCAATCCGCGTGAAGCTGAAATCATACGCAGTCTGGGTGCTGGGGGCAGCGTGAGCCTGAGTTGCCATAAAACCTGCCAGTAAAAAACGAAAAAATGATCGACGCATGGGTAACTCCTACTCCTGTTGAAGGCCAGATGCAATCGCGCGCGCGGCTTCGGCCGGATTTGCGCTGGCGGTAATCGGGCGGCCAATGACCAGATAATCCGCCCCTTTTTTGAGCGCCTCGCGCGGGGTGAGCACACGTTTCTGATCATCCGCGGCACTGCCTTGCGGCCTGATACCGGGAACCACAAGGGTGAACTCTTTGCCCATGGCTTTGCGTAGTGCCGTGATTTCAAACGGCGAGCAGACAACCCCGTCAAGCCCTGCGCTCTGGGCAAGATCGGCGAGCCTCACCACCTGATCATTCAGCGAATCTTTGAACCCCAGCAATGCCACATCATCCTGATTCAGGCTGGTGAGAAGCGTCACGCCAATGACCAGCGGCCGCTCCTTACCGGTAATCTGCGCCACGCGGTCAGACGCATCAATCGCTGCGCGCAGCATATGGATGCCGCCGCTCGTATGCACGGTAAGCATGAACATGTTGAGCCCCGCCGTCGCCGCAATGGCGCTCGCCACCGTATTGGGGATATCGTGAAATTTGAGATCGAGAAATACCGGCACGCCCAGCCGGGTGATTCTGGTAACGCCGGCTGCGCCGTTCGCGGTAAAAAATTCAAGCCCCAGCTTCACTGCGCCCACATGTGGCCGCACCGCTTCGGCAAGCTCCGATGCGGCCTCAACCTCCTGCGTATCCAGCGCGCAGATGATTGGGTTATAAGGAAGGGTCGAGCGTCGAGAATCGAGAATCGAGTGGGATGTCATGTTGTCCTCACGCCGCTAAATCTGCCCATATGCATGGGCGAGCCCTGCCTATCGCATGACTCTTGCCGCTCGACTCTCGTCACTTTTCTAGTCATTAGATTTGATTTCTCTCTCACGCCGTCCCCCTCACCCAGCGCCGCTTAAGCTCGCTTGCGCTCGCTAAGGCTTCGCGACCCTCTCCCCCATGAAGCGTGGGGGAGAGGGGAAGAATATGTTGTTCACTCTTTTTCAACCGGCAGTTAGTTAAAAATACTCGACTCTCGACTCTCGATTCTAGTCACTGCAATATACCGTTTCACCACCAACCACGGTGCGCGTGGCCTTGCCCTTGACGTGTCGATCATCAAAAGGCGAGTTTTTCGATTTGCTGTGCAGGTCGTCGTTCAGAATCGTCCATGTTTTTTCAAGATCAATGAGGGCGAGGTCGGCGGGCGCGCCCTTTTTCAACCGCCCGGCATTTACATGAATGATATCCGCAGGTTTATAGGTCATCGCGGCCAGCACATCGCGCAGGGGCATGAGTTTCTGGTGGTAAAGCTCGAGGCTGAGCGCCAGCATGGTCTCAAGCCCCACAATCCCGAACGAGGCGACTTCCATCGGCACGCGCTTACTTTCCTGATCATGCGGCGCGTGGTCGGTAGCGATGGCGTCAATCGTGCCATCTTTCAATCCTTCAATGATTGCCTGCCGGTCTTCCTCCGCGCGCAGGGGCGGGTTCATTTTGCTGAAAGTGCGGTAGTCGAGCACGGCTTCATCCGTCAGCGTGAAGTGATGCGGGGCTGCTTCCGCCGTCACGCGCAGCCCTTTTTTCTTGGCCTGACGCACCAGCTCCACCGCCTCGCGCGTAGAGATGTGCAGCACATGGTATTGCCCGCCCGTGAGTTCCGCGAGCAGGATATCGCGCGCAACAATCACGGCTTCCGAAGCATTGGGAATCCCCGGCAGGCCGAGTTTCGTCG
>JAJTIB010000065.1 GCA_021300075.1 Rickettsiales bacterium | reverse complement strand
GCAGCCACCGAAGAAGCAGCCGCATAAACACGTCATCCCGGCCAATTCTGGAATCTTCCGCCGCTCCTACTGCGGGAGTTCCCGGAATCAAACGTGGGTGACGGTCACGCTCCAGGTAAGTTAACAACAGCAAAGTTTGAAGCCGCTCCCACCCGGGGGCGGCTTTTTTGCTTCGCGCGGGCGATAAATTCGCTTAAGCTCACCCCATGACCCCCCGCAAAAAAACAGCGCCGCAGGATTCGTTATTTGCCGCCGCCGCATCCACCCCGCCGCCATTGCCGGAGCAGTTGCGGCCAAAGCATCTTCGCGAGGTTATCGGTCAGGAACATTTGACCGGTGAGGCGGGAATTTTAAGCCGTATGGTGGCCGCGCGTCATCTGCAGTCGGTGATTCTCTGGGGGCCGCCGGGCTGCGGGAAAACCACCATTGCGCGGTTACTCGCGGTGGAAGCAGGCTATGCATTCGAGCAGGTCTCGGCCGTGGCTTCGGGCGTTGCTGACCTCAAGAAACATTTTGAACTCGCCGCCGCGCGCCAACAGACTGGCCAGCGTACCGCGCTCTTCATCGACGAGGTGCATCGTTTCAACCGCGCCCAGCAGGATGTGCTCCTGCCAGTGATTGAAGACGGCACGATTACGCTCATTGGGGCGACGACCGAGAATCCCTCGTTCGAGCTTAATTCCGCTTTGCTTTCGCGCTGCCGTGTGCTGGTTCTGAACCGGCTTTCGCCCTCAGCGCTTGAGCAATTACTGGTGCGGGCGGAGCAGTATCTTGGTTTAGAATCGAGAGTCGAGAGTCGAGAGTCGAGTAAGCTATATTCACTTCCCCTTACGCCCGAGGCGCGCGAGGCACTGATCGCCATGGCCGATGGCGATGGTCGTTATCTCCTCACCATGGTTGAGGCGGTCTGGGATTCGGGAGTCAGAAATCAGAAATCAGAAGTTGGAAGTGAAGAATCTGCCACTGGCCCTGGCTCCCCCTCATGGGGGGAGCAGAAAAATCTCCTCGATGTCGCTGCACTTGCAGCGCTGCTGCAGCGCCGCCCGCCAGTCTATGACAAGGCGCAGGAATCGCATTACAACCTTATTTCCGCACTGCATAAATCCCTGCGCGGGTCAGACGTGGATGCGGCGCTTTACTGGTTCTGCCGTATGCTGAATGGCGGGGAAGATCCGCTTTATATCGCCCGCCGCCTCATTCGCTTTGCCTCGGAAGATATCGGCATGGCCGACCCGCAGGCACTCACCCAGGCGCTGGATGCCACGGCCGCCTATGAGCGCCTGGGCTCGCCCGAGGGCGAACTGGCCATTGCTCAGGCCGTGATTTACCTTGCGACTGCCCCCAAATCCAACGCGCAATATGTCGCCTTTAAGGCCGCGACCCGAAGTGCCGACGAACATGGCTCGCTCATGCCGCCCGCGCATATTCTGAATGCACCAACCAAGCTGATGAAAGAGCTGGGCTATGGTGCGGGCTATGCCTATGACCACAACACGGCGGAAGGGTTCAGCGGCCAGAATTATTTCCCGGATGGTATGGCGCGGGAGCAATTCTATATGCCCGTCGAACGCGGTTTTGAGCGTGAGATTCTGAAGCGGCTCGAGTACTGGCAAAAATTAAGGGAGAAACGGGGATAGTTCGTAATTCATAATTCGTGATTCGTGATTCGCTAAAACTCCCGTCCCTCGCTGGCGGGGGGAGGAATTGTAGTGGCGGGATAACGATTAAAGTGAACGATTGTGAAGGGTAGATCAGGATGTTGAATATGTTACTGGTTGCCGCCGGTGGCGCCATTGGCGCGGTGCTGCGCTATGGCATGATTCAGGGGCTGGTGGTGCGGCTTCATCCCGCGCCCTTTCCATTCGGCACCATGCTCGTCAATATCCTTGGCTCGTTCGCCATCGGTTTGCTGATGGCGCGGCTGGCGGGGGAGGGGCAGGATTCCCTGCGCCTGTTTCTGGTGACGGGGATTCTGGGCGGGTTTACGACCTTCTCTGCCTTCTCGTGGGACGTATTGCAGCTTGTGGAGCGCGGGCAGGTGGCGCAGGCGGCGCTTTATATTCTTGGCTCGGTGCTGTTATCGCTGCTTGCCGCTTATGGCGGCTATGCGTTAGTAAGATAGCATGAAAAAAACCGAGTTCACCATCACGGCAGAAGAAGAAGGCTCGCGGCTTGACCGCGTGGTCATGCGCCATCTTGGAAAGATTCCGCACGCAGCACTTCAGAAAATGCTGCGTAATAAAGACATACGGCTTGATGGCAGGAAGGCCGAGGCCTCATCGCGCGTTGCGGCAGGGCAGGTGGTGGAAGTCAGGGGTGAGGTGTCAGGTTCCGGGTTCCACAAAAAGCCGGAAAGTGAGCGCCCCGAAGCGCCCGCCAGAACCCCGCTGCGCGCCTGGGAAATTGCGGAAGCCGAGTCGTGGGTCATTTATAAAGATAAAGATATTCTCGCCCTCAACAAACCGCCCGGCCTCGCCACGCAGGGCGGCACGGGCATTACCAAACATGTCGATAAATTTCTACCCGCCTTGCAGTTTGAGGCAGGCACGCCGCCGCGACTTGTGCACCGGATTGATAAGGACACAAGCGGGCTGTTGCTGCTTGCCCGCTCTCTCAAAGCGGCGCGCGAATTGCAGGCGCTGTTTGCGGGTAAGCACCTTGAAAAAACCTATCTGGCACTCACGGTCGGTGTACCGAGGCCGCGGGTGGGAGAGATTGTCTCGCGCCTTGAAAAAACATCCGAAGGGGGCGACCGCGAGAAAATGCGTAGTGCGGATGCGGGGAAAAAAGCCATTACCCATTATAAGGTGCGCGAGGCGCTGGCGAATAAATTTGCACTTGTGGAACTGGTGCCGCTCACCGGCCGCACGCACCAGCTGCGCGTACATATGGCGGAGATGGGCTGCCCCATTCTGGGCGACGGAAAATATGGCGGCGCGGCGGCGCATGTGGGGGGCAGCGCAGGCGTGAGTGGCAAGCTGCATCTGCATGCATGGAAGCTGGCGCTGCCCGGCTTCATGGGGCGTAAGCCCGTAACACTTACTGCCGAACTGCCCGAGCATTTCGCCCGTGCGCTGGAGATTTTTGAGCTGGAGCTGGATTCGTGATTCGATGATTCGCTAACACTCCCGTCCCCAGCACGGCGGGGGGTGGAAGAGTCGCGAACGCTGGATGAGCAAAGGTTAGGGTTTCATGCAGAAATTTTATCAGTCAGTCGCAGTTGTGCAGGGCGAAGGTGGATACGCCGTACAGCTTGATGGCAAGCTGGTCAGGACTCCGGCCAAACAACCGTTGGTGATTGCATCCGAAAAACTGGCCGAGCATGTGGCCGAGGAATGGCGGGCACAGGGCGAGCGTATCAACCCCGATGCCATGCCCATCACCCGCATCCTCACCATTGCGCGCGACCGGGTGCCCCATGACCGCGCTTTGCTGATTGACGATTTCGTCCGCTATGCGGGGACGGATCTGCTCTGTTACCGCGCCCCCTCATCCTCTCTCTCACTAATGGAGAAGGGGCGAGCCGCGCCGGCGGCAGGGGGTGAGGGTGATTTGCGCGCGCTGCAGGAGCTTCATTTCACCCCGATCCTTGATTGGGCGGCGGGGCAGGGGATTGCGCTTCTCGTAACCGAAAGCCTTAGCCCGATTCCGCAGCCAGAATCATCCCTCGCCCGGGTGCGGGAGATGGTCGCGGCGGCGGCGGACACGGAACTGGCGGCACTCGCGATGGCGACACCTTTACTTGGCTCGGCGATTCTGGCACTGGCGCTGTGGCAGAGAAAAATAGAGGCGGAGGAGGCGATTTTCCTCGCCCGCCTCGATGAGGCGCATCAGGCCTCCCAGTGGGGCGAAGATGCGGAGGCCAAAGCGCAATGGGCCAAGCGTGAAGCTGACATCAGGGGCGCCTATCATATTTTCCGCATTCTTCTTGACAGTTAATCTATTGATAATTCTCGCTTAACTCGCGAGCTTGTGCCCTATCCACATCGCCTGTAATTGGTGCTTTGCCTCAGGTTGCCCGTATGCTACATCGGCGGCTTGAACGCAGCCAAGAGCCTTGAGCTGCGAGGTTCTAGCGCCTTCATGTTCGCCTATGTTTTTGCGCTAAAACCTCATGGCTTGTGGCTCGTAGCGTAGGAGAATTCCATGAGTGCCGTATCGATTGTAAAAGAACTGGAACTGAAGCGCGAGGCAGCACGCACGGGGGGCGGGGCGGCCCGTATTCATGCCCAGCATGAGAAGGGCAAGCTCACCGCCCGCGAGCGCCTCGAAGTGCTGCTCGACCCGGATTCGTTCGAAGAGTACGACATGTTTGTCGAACATCGCTGTACCTATTTCGATATGGAGGGCAAGAAAGTCCCGGGCGATGGGGTGGTCACCGGCCACGGCACGATTAATGGCCGCCAGGTTTTTGTTTATTCGCAGGATTTCACCGTACTCGGCGGCTCGCTCTCCGAAACCAATGCGCGCAAAATCTGCAAGCTGCAGGACATGGCGATGAAAATGGGTGCGCCCATTATCGGCATCAATGACTCCGGCGGCGCGCGGATTCAGGAGGGGGTGGATTCACTCTCGGGCTTTGCCGAAATTTTCCAGCGCAATGTGCTGGCCTCCGGGGTAATTCCGCAGATTTCTCTGATCATGGGGCCCTGCGCGGGTGGGGCGGTTTATTCGCCCGCACTCACCGATTTCACTGTCATGGTGCGCGGCTCGTCTTACATGTTTGTGACGGGGCCGGATGTGGTGAAAACCGTAACCCACGAGGAAGTGACCCAAGAACAGCTCGGTGGTGCGGATGTGCATGGCAGACATACGGGCGTTGCCGATATGGTCTATGACAATGACATTGAGGCGCTGATGCAAGTGCGGCGGCTATTTAATTTTCTGCCGCTGTCGAATCGTGAAAAACCGCCCGTGCGACCAACGGATGACCCGGCGGATCGCGTGGAGATGGCGCTTAATGGCGTTGTCCCCGAAAACCCCAATAAGCCCTATGACATGTTTGAGGTCATACGCCGCGTGGTGGATGAGGGGGATTTCTTTGAAATCAACCCGGAATTCGCGCGCAATATCATTGTTGGATTCGGCCGCATGGAAGGCCATACGGTCGGGTTTGTTGCCAATCAGCCGATGGAAATGGCCGGGTGTTTGGATATTGACGCCAGCCGCAAAGCCGCCCGTTTCGTGCGTTTTTGTGACGCCTTCCAGATTCCGATCGTGACGCTGGTGGACGTGCCCGGCTTTCTGCCGGGAACTTCGCAGGAACATAACGGCATCATCCGTCATGGCGCAAAACTGCTTTATGCCTATGCCGAGGCAACGGTACCAAAAATCACCATCATCACCCGCAAAGCCTATGGTGGCGCCTATATTGTGATGGGGTCAAAACATCTGCGTAACGATATCAACTATGCCTGGCCCACGGCCGAAATCGCGGTGATGGGGCCGGAAGGGGCGGTAGAAATCATTTTTAAAGGCAAGCTCAAGGATAAGGCGGAGGTGGACGCGGCGGTTGAAGGCTACCGCGATAATTTTGCCTCGCCATTTGCCGCCGCCGCACGCGGCTACCTTGACGATGTGGTGCGCCCGCAAAACACCCGCTGGCGCATCTGCCGCGCACTCACCATGTTACGCAATAAAGAATTGACCAACCCGAAAAAGCGACATGATAATCTGCCGCTTTAG
>JAJTIB010000039.1 GCA_021300075.1 Rickettsiales bacterium | reverse complement strand
GCACCGCGCGTTCAATGACGAGTTTCATAAGATTTTCCCTGATTTAGAGCAGGTTAGTAAGGCAATGTCACGGGTATAAAGAACCGCCGCGCCCGAAGCAAGCAACTTTGGCATTTATCCACAAGCGCAAAGCAATTTCTAAGTCGCGCTTTGCAGCATCCGCATCAGCAGTTCGACATCGTCGGCAAATTCCTGATCCTGTTTGCAGATTTCGTCTATCCGCTTCACGGCGTGCATCACGGTGGTATGATCCTTGCCGCCAAACTTGCGGCCAATTTCCGGCAGCGACTTGGTGGTGAGTTTCTTCGCCAGATACATCGCCACCTGACGCGGGCGCGCAATCGCGACCGATCGTCGAGCGGAATGCATATCCGAAACTTTGATGTTGAAATGCGCCGACACTTTTTTCTGAATATCCTCAATCGTGATACGGCGGTCATTAGCACGCAGGATATCGTAGAGGACTTCCTGTGTACTCTCCAGCGTCACCGGTGTGCCCACCAGCGTGGTATGCGCGACGACACGGTTCAAGGCGCCTTCAAGTTCCCGTACGTTGGAGGTGATTTTATGTGCCAGAAACTCGAGCACCCGCGCCGGAACATGTACATGGGGCATTTTTTCGAGTTTCGATTGCAGAATGCCCAGGCGCAGCTCGTAACTTGTGGAGTGAATATCCGCGACCAGTCCCCAGCTCAGGCGCGAGCGCACACGTTCTTCCATGCCCTCAATGTCAGAGGGTGAACGATCGGCGGAAATGATAAGCTGCTTATTCTGATCGACGAGCGCATTGAAGGTATGGAAAAATTCCTCCTGCGTAGATTCCTTGCCGGCGATGAACTGCACGTCATCCACCATCAAGACATCAACGCTGCGGAAATACTCCTTGAAAGTCATGGTCTCGCGCGTGCGAAGCGCACGGATGAACAGATACATGAATTTCTCAGCCGAGAGATAGACAACCTTGCGCCCCGGATCGGTACGGCGGATATGCCAGGCGATCGCATGCATCAGATGGGTTTTGCCAAGCCCGACACCACCATAAATAAATAGCGGGTTGCAACCAGCGGTGACAACCGAGGACTCGGCCACACGCCGCGCGGCGGCATGGGCCAGCTCGTTGGGTTTGCCAACGACGAAATTATCAAATGTATAGCGCGGATCCAGCGGCGCGCTGATTGTATCGGGGTTAAGCGGTTTATCTTCGTTGGCCGCCTGCAGCATCGTCGTTTCAATGTTTACGGAATGCCCAGCATTGTGCGTTTGCGGCTGCGGGGACGCCAGCACCGGTTCAGCTTTCACAAAAATATCAACCGAATGGATGGTCTGATCTTCCTGACACCAGAAGCGCAGAATATTCTCGGCGTAATGCGATAGAATCCATTCGCGCATGAAGCGCGTGGGCACGGTAACCATGACCTGACCGTTCTTGACATCGGCCAATTTGAGGGGCTGCAACCAGCTTTTGAAAATAGCCTCGCCATACGCATTACGCAGACGTTCGCACACACGATCCCATTTAGCGAGATGCTCTGGTTTGCCCTGATAATTAGCAATAGATTCGTTCATTAGGCTTGCTCCCATGGTAACTTTGCTGCTTTCCAGCCAGTCATCTGGCCACGTTGACGTAAGGCGTTCATATCCCCCTCCATCCCTCCCGCAATATTGTAGCAGGTCGTATAGCCCGCCGCTGTAGCTGCGATCGCCGCATCGAGCGATCGGCCACCAGTTTTGCAGAGGAAATAAATAGGGGTGTGACGATCGGGGATCGCCGCCTCAAGCTGCGCGATGAATTGTGGATTGAGATCGTATGCCGGATAAAGTTTCCATGAAATACAATGCACAGCCTTGCCAATGGACGCAAGCTCTGGACGCCCGACCAGCGCCCATTCAGGCGCCGTACGCACATCCACCAATTGCGCCGATATGTCACTCACCAGTGCCGCAAACGCCGCCTCAGGCGCAACATCGCCCGCATAGGACGAAGATTTGGCAGAAATGGCGCGCGCCGCACTCATCGGCATTACTCCCACAACAATAATTACATCCGCAGATTGCCTGAGAATTCAGGCATAGAGAAAGGGTTGGCCGCCCACACGGGCGACGACACACAAAGAGATAAACGACTCAAACTTTGAGGTTAGGCCGCAGCGCTAAGAGACTTGACGCGCTGGGCAAGACGAGAAACCTTACGCGACGCGGTACTGCGTTGCAGCACCCCTTTCGTGACGCCACGCATGATTTCCGGTTGCGCTTGCCGAAGCGCTTCTTGTGCACCCTTGGCGTCGCCGCTGGTGATTGCTAGTTCGACCTTCTTGATGAAGGTGCGAATCCGGCTTTCACGTGAACGGTTCACCGCTGTGCGGCGTTCCGTCTGGCGGATACGTTTTTGGGCTGACTTATGATGTGCCATGGTTAACCCATTTTGCTTTAGATTTTTATTACAAAACTCTCTTGGCGTTATTGCCTCAAGAGGAAGCGGAAACTACTCATGCAATTGTCCCGCGTCAAGCGATTAGAAAAGGCAATCGCAAAAAAAAATCATTGATTATTTTCAGCGTTGAAAATGCTGTAGTTTTTTTTGATTTTTTTTCGTGATTGACAAGTCGGACAAAAGTAACTAGCGCGCCCAGCCTGCTTGATTTTTTCAATCCGCGAACCACATTGATAACAAGGCTCACCGCGCCTTTCATAGACATTGAATCGGTGCTGAAAATAACCCGTTTCACCATTCGCTTGCGTATAATCACGCAAGCTCGAACCGCCAGAAGCAATCGCTGCTTCGAGCACCTTTTTGATAGCTGCAATCAGGGCGGCTTCATGTCCTTGTGCTCGGTAGGCTGGCAAAGCCGGATGTAAGCCCGCCAGAAATAAACTCTCACTCGCATAAATATTGCCCACCCCCACCACCAGACGCTGATCCATGAGTGCCACTTTGAGCGGTGCAGTTTTATGGGCAAGTCTGGCCGCCAGATAATCGGGCGAGAATGCTGCGCCCAGCGGCTCTGGGCCCATATGATTCAATAGTTTATGGGTTAATTCCTGAGTAGACGGAAAGATATCCATCAGCCCAAAACGGCGCGGATCATGAAAGACAATACGCTGGCCGGAATCCAGGTGAAATACGACATGATCATGGGTCAAAAGCGTGCGGATGGAGGGCTGAAGGACGCGCAAACTCCCCGACATACCAAGATGGATGAGCAGAATCTCGCCGTTATCAAGGTCGATCAGCAGGTATTTCGCCCGCCGCCTGAGGCCCAATACCCGCCGTCCGGCAAGACGATGGGCAAAGGAATCCGGCAACGGCAGGCGCAAATCCCCCCGCCGCACTTCAGCCTTCACGATGACCTGCCCGCGCATCACCGGCACGAGTCCGCGCCGCGTTGTCTCCACCTCCGGCAATTCAGGCATGGTTGCTTCCTTCCAAGAAAACCGCTATCGAGCACGCGTCATCATAGGAAACACATGAGAGCGCCGCAAACGCATTTTGGCTTCACCCCCATCGCTCAGGACGAAAAAACCTCTCGGGTAAGGGACGTATTCGCCTCCGTCGCCAGCCGTTACGACCTGATGAACGATCTGATGAGTGCAGGTCTGCACCGGTTATGGAAAAATCATTTCGTCGGTAAAGTCCATGCAGGCTCACATGCCATGCTGCTTGATGTAGCGGGCGGTACGGGCGATATTGCTCGCCGTCTGCATAAAAAAACCGGCGCAAACGTGACCATCTGCGACATCAACGAGGCGATGCTGCGCGCCGGGCAGGACCGGATGGTGGATGCGAGTGCGGCAGAAGGCCTGCGCTGGCTCTGCGGCAATGCCGAAAACCTGCCCCTGCCCGACCGCTCGGTGGATGTCTATACCATTGCCTTTGGCCTTCGTAACGTCACCGATATCCCCAAAGCCCTCACTGAAGCCGTGCGCGTGCTTAGACCCGGCGGGCAATTTTTGTGTCTGGAATTTTCAGAAGTCAGCTTGCCCCTTTTCAGGAAACTTTATGAGGTTTATTCCTTTCAGGTCATCCCCAGACTTGGGCAATGGATCACGAAAGATGCTGCGTCTTATCAGTATCTAGTAGAATCTATCCGCATGTTTCCGCCCCAGCGTCAACTCGTGAAGATGATGGAAAGCGCGGGTCTAAGCCGCGTCACCCATGAAAACCTTACCTTTGGCGTAGTCGCCATCCACCAGGGCTGGCGATTATGATGCGCGCCCTGCGTCACCGTCTGCGCCTGCTGCATCTGGCGTATATTCTGGCGCGCAATGACGCGCTGTTCGTGTTCGACGCCGTGCCCCTGCCCGCACCCATTCGCATGCTTGGCACGCTGTTCACCCATCGCAAACCGACACTGGCAAAAGGCGAACGCCTCGCCGCCGCCTTGCAGGAAATGGGGCCGAGTTTCATCAAGGGCGGTCAGTCGCTCTCCACACGCGGCGATTTGATTGGTGAGGATATTGCGGTGGGTCTAACCACCCTGCAAGACCGCCTACCGCCATTCGACAACACCCTTGCCCGTGATCGGATTGAGGCGGAACTTGGCGCGCCGATCACCGTATTGTTTCGCAGCTTCGAGCCAAATGCCCATGCCGCCGCCTCGATCGCACAGGTACATTTCGCCGTTACACCAGACGGGCGCGAGGTCGCCGTGAAGGTTCTCAGGCCCGGGATTGAGGGCGCCTTCGCCCGCGACCTCGAACTGATGCGCTGGATCGCCGGAAAAATCGAAGAAAAACGTCCGGATTTGCGGCGTCTCAAGCCCCGCGCCGTAGTTGAGACCTTCGCCGCGACCATCGCCATTGAACTGGATTTGCGTTTTGAAGCGGCAGCCGCCGAGGAGCTGAAAGAGAACACCAGAAACGATCCGGATTTTTACGTCCCCAGCGTCGATTGGCAGCGCACCAGCGAGCGCGTGCTCACCACCGAGCGTATTTTTGGCTTTCACGCGGCCGACCGCGAAGCTATCGTGAATGCGGGGCTGGATGTCACCAAAATTACTGAAAAAGCCGCTACCGCGTTTTTCAACCAGGTCTTCCGTGACGGGTTTTTCCATGCGGACATGCACCCGGGCAATCTTTTCGTCCTGCCGGATGGCCGCTTGGCGCCCGTGGATTTCGGCATCATGGGGCGTATTGACCATCAGAGCCAACTATACCTTGCGGAAATTCTTTACGGATTTCTAAAGGGCGATTATGCCCGCGTTGCTCGTATCCACCGCGAGGCTGGCTATATCCCGCCCCATGTCTCGGTCGATTTATTCGCGCAAGCCTGCCGCGCCATTGGCCAACCAATGATGGGTAAGGCCTTAAGCGAAATCTCTGTTGGTAAGCTATTTGGCCAGTTAATTCACGTCGCCCGCATGTTCGAAATGGAAACCCAGCCACATCTCCTGCTGCTGCAAAAAACCATGGTGACGGCTGAGGGCGTGGGGCGTGGCCTCAATCCCGGCGTCAATATGTGGCAACTGGCCGAACCGCTCATTACCAGTTGGGCGAAAGAGCATTTCTCGGCGCGGGCGAAAATCCGCAATTTCGCCGCCGAAGCCCTCGAGATTCTTGAGGACGCGCCGCGCGTACTCAGGGAACTGCGCGACTATCTTAAAGCCTTACAGGCCGAGCGCTCGGAGAGTTAGGTACGCCCAACCTTGCAGCGCCACCCAAAATCCGCTAGAACGGCGCTGAAAAACCATGGGAACTATTGCAATGGCGCTTCCACGTTCCATTCTGCTTATTATCAGCGGCAGCATTGCTGCGTATAAAAGCCTCGAACTCATCCGTCTGCTGAAAGAACGCGGGGTTGAAGTGCGCGCCATTCTGACTAAAGGCGGCGCCGCTTTTGTGACACCACTCGCGGTGTCGTCGCTCACAGGCACAAAAACCTACCATGATTTATTTTCACTGACCGACGAAGTCGAGATGGGGCATATCGAGCTGTCGCGCAGCGCCGAGCATATTCTGATTGCGCCCGCAAGCGCCGATATCCTCGCCAAAATGACCCACGGCATCGCCGATGATCTGGCGACAACCGCACTGCTTGCGACCGACGCGCCGGTCAGCGTCGCCCCGGCAATGAATCACCGCATGTGGTCACACCCGGCGACGCGGCGCAATATAGCGACGCTGCGTGCGGACGGCATCGGCATCATCGGCCCAGTCGAAGGGGCAATGGCCTGCGGCGAATTCGGTGTCGGGCGTATGGCCGAGCCACAGGAAATTCTGGCAGCACTCGAGCAGGACGCCAGCGCTGCGCGCCGCAGTGACCTCACCATTCCTGCCTTCCTTGGTATCGCTCAGACCCTGAAAGGCAAACACGCGATTGTCACCAGCGGGCCGACCTATGAGCCGGTTGATCCGGTACGATTTCTGGGCAATCACGCTTCCGGCAAACAAGGGCACGCGGTCGCTGCTGCACTCGCCGCCGCCGGGGCGGATGTTACTCTCATCAGCGGCCCCACAGCACTGGGTCCCCCCCCAGGCGTCCGAACTATTTCCGTCACCACTGCTGCCGAGATGTATGCGGCAGTGATGACAGCACTGCCAGCGGATATTTTCGTGGGCGCTGCGGCGGTGGCCGATTGGCGGATGACACACGTCTCGCCCCACAAAATAAAAAAACATGGCAACCACAGTAAGCTGACGCTCGATTTAATCCCGACCGAAGACATCATCGCCGCCGTCAGCAACCATAAACCGCGCCCGGCTCTGGTGGTTGGATTTGCCGCCGAAACCAACCGTCTGGCCGAGCATGCAAAGAGCAAACGCAAAAGCAAACACTGCGATATGGTGCTGGCCAATAACGTCGCGGACGGCAAGGTATTTGGCGCAGAAGATAATACCATTCTGTTCCTTTCCGAGGCGGGCGAAGCCAGCTGGCCGACCATGAGCAAACATGCCGTCGCCGAAAAACTGGTGGATGAAATTTCTAATTTTTTTAACAATAGCGCTATAAAAAAGACTCGGGCGTAAATCATTTACAGTAAAGGAATTTGGATGACCTCGCATAGCAACATCGCCATCACCCGCCTGCCGCATGGCAAAGATCTGGCACTTCCCGCCTATGCTACTACCCATAGCGCTGGGATGGATTTAATGGCGGCGATTGCTGACCCCATTACCCTCGCACCGGGTGAGCGTAAGCTCATTCCCACCGGTATCGCAATCGCATTACCTGACGGGTTTGAGGCACAAGTGCGCCCACGTTCGGGCCTCGCTCTCAAACACGGTCTTAGTATCGTTAACGCCCCGGGTACAGTGGATGCGGATTATCGCGGAGAAGTGGGCGTACTTCTCATCAATCTCGGACAGGAAAATTTCACCATCGAACGCGGCATGCGTATCGCGCAGATGGTGATTGCTCCCTACTCTCGCGCGCGTTTCACCGAAGTCCTCGAACTGCCAAGCTCCGAGCGCGGCGAGGGCGGTTTTGGTTCGACCGGAACGCGGGGGTAAGTCGTCATTCGCCTTCCCTCCGAAGCCGCTTATGCCCAAAAGCCCTGGCGCGGAGGAATGGTGAAAGAGTTTGATTCATAATTCTTATAAAGGAAACATCTATGCCCAATGCCATCCGCACTGCTCTTGACCATCTCGATAAACCCGGCCGAGGCCGCACCTATGATTCTATTCTTGAAACCATCGGCAATACACCACTTGTCAAACTCCATCGTATTGCAGAAGATGCCGGGGCGGTTGCCAACATTTACGCCAAGCTCGAATTTTTTAATCCCCTGTCCTCAGTCAAGGACCGTATTGCGCTTTCAATGGTCGAAGCCGCCGAGCGCGAAGGCATCCTGAAACCGGACTCCGTATTGGTCGAACCAACTTCTGGCAATACCGGAATTGCGCTGGCGTTTGTGGCCGCTGCCAAGGGCTATAAAATCATCCTCACCATGCCCGAGAGCATGTCGCTCGAACGCCGAAAGATGCTCAAACTTCTGGGCGCAGAGCTGGAGCTTACACCCGCCGCCAAAGGTATGCGCGGCGCGATCGGCAAGGCCGAAGAAATCGTGGCCGCCAACCCCAAAGCGGTGATGCTGCAGCAATTCAAAAACCTCGCCAACCCCGCCATTCACCGCCAGACCACGGCAGAAGAAATCTGGAACGATACGGCGGGCGGGGTGGATGTGTTCGTCACCGGCGTGGGGACAGGCGGCACGCTCACCGGTACGGCAACTGTCCTCAAGGCAAAAAAGCCGGACGTCAAAATCATCGCCGTCGAGCCGGAGGACAGCCCCGTGCTCGCCGGTGGCAACCCCGGGCCGCACAAGATTCAAGGGATTGGTGCGGGCTTCGTGCCCGAAATTTTGAAGACCGAACTGATCGACGAGATCATCGCCATCAGTAACGCGACCGCCTTCGCCACCGCCCGCAAACTGGCACGGATTGAGGGTATTCCTGCCGGTATTTCCTCGGGCGCAACTGTCGCCGCCGCGCTTGAAGTCGCCGCACGTCCGGCCATGAAGGGAAAAACCATCGTCGTCATCATCGCCTCTACCGCCGAGCGTTATATTTCAACGGATTTGTTTCTCGACGTCTGATGTCATCTAACTCCGATCATGAACGTCGCTACATTCGCCAAACGATGCTGGCGGAAGTGGGTGAGACTGGTCAAGTAAAACTCGCCGCTGCACGTGTGCTGGTGGTGGGCGCGGGTGGGCTTGGATCGGTCATGATTCCCTATCTTGCGGCCGCAGGTGTTGGAACACTCGGCATCATTGATCCCGACCGAGTGGAGCTATCCAACCTCGCCCGTCAGGTGATTCACGAAACGGGGGATATTGGCCGCCTCAAAGTTGAAAGCGCACGCGACCGAGTGAGTGAGCTAAACCCGGATGTTGCCATCATCATCCACCCCGATGCTCTCACCGCGCAAAATGCTATCCCAATTATAGGTGGCGAAACAGACGGCGCGCCGCATGGCTATGATATCGTGGCTGATGGCTGCGATAACTTTGCGACGCGCCTCGTCGTCAATCAGGCCTGCGTTGCCCTCAAAAAACCCTTGGTGAGCGCTGCCGCCATCGGTTGGGAAGGTCAGCTTATGAGCTTTAACACGGGGCGGGACTCCGCTTCGCCCTGCTATCAGTGTTTTCTGCATCCAGACGCGCCCGAGGCTAATACCTGCCGCGAATCCGGCGTCATTGGCCCGCTGGTGGGGATGGTCGGCGCAGCGCAGGCGCTCGAAGTACTACGGATGATTCTGGGGATACCCGCGCTGATCGGCAAGGTCGCCATTTTTGATGGTAAAAACCAGACCCAGCGCCTCGCTACCATTCCCCGCGACCCACGATGCACAGTATGCGCGAAGCGACCCTAAATATCCATT
>JAJTIB010000098.1 GCA_021300075.1 Rickettsiales bacterium | reverse complement strand
ATGAGCATCCTGACGCCGGTGATAATTACCATCACTGCCCTTGCACCGCTTTATGCCGGATTTTTCGCCGCACTTTATGTGATTTATGATAAGGCGGAAGAAGCCAATCCCATTTGGCCTTATCTTTGGGATGCGTTTTACATCTTCGATGCCTACCATCACCTATTCAAGCATTGGCTTGGGCATATGGAAACAGTCAGCTTTCTCCATTTCACTCTGCCACTTCTTGGCCTTCCGCTTCTGGGGCTGGGGCTGTCGATTTATCTCACTGTAAAAATGGTGCGGTTTTTCGCAAATTATTTCCAGACGACAGCAACACATTAGAGTAATTTTTCCTGCTTCGCTAGGTCCGATTTCCCCAGCGTCGCCGTGCGCGTGCCGTCTGCGAATTGCAGCGTCACCTCGCCCTGGGCGGGCAGCGCGGACATACTGGGGATAATCCGCCCATCGACCCCGCGTACCATGGCAAAGCCGCGCTTTAAGATCTGCGCCACATCGAGATGCGGCAGCGACGCCGCCACCACCGCTAACTTTGACTGACATTGTTCGAGCCGGCGCTCCATAAGCGGCTTCAGCTTCGCACTCACTAACTGCAACTGATGCTGCTGATGATCAAGCACGCGCAGCAATCGCTGGGGCGTCAGTGCCGCCATCAGCAATCCGAGTTTCTGCTCGGCGCGCTCCAAACGGGCGGGCAGCGCCATGCTTAGCAGGTTGGAAACCCCATCCAGCCGTTGCGTTGCCAGGTCAATCATGGCGGTAAATCCCGGCAGCGCACGGGAAAGACCCAGAATTTTCTCCTCCTGAATCTGCAGGCGGCGATAAAGATGCTCACGCATCCTGAGGCCGAAATCCTCAATCATTATACTCAGCTCCGCTCTAACGGGTACGGCCATTTCTGCCGCAGCCGTAGGGGTGGGCGCACGCTTATCGGCAACATAGTCAATGAGCGTGGTATCCGTCTCATGCCCCACCGCCGAAATAATCGGGATGGTCGAAGCGGCCACGGCACGCACCACGATTTCTTCATTAAATGCCCAAAGATCCTCAATCGAACCACCGCCCCGCGCCACAATCAACAGATCAGGACGCGGAGCCACTTCAGCAAATCCGTCAATCGCCGCCGCGATCTGCTCGGCCGCGCCCTTGCCCTGAACAGCCACCGGCCAGAGAATCACGCGGGTCGGGAAACGATCGGCAATACGGTGTAATATATCACGGATGACTGCACCGGTGGGCGAGGTAATCACCCCAATCACCTCCGGCAGATAGGGAATCGGGCGCTTACGCTCGGGCGCAAAAAGCCCCTCCGCCGCGAGCGCCGCCTTACGCTTTTCGAGCATCGCCATCAGCGCCCCAATCCCTGCGGGTTCGAGCGACTCAATCACCAGCTGATATTTGGAATTGCCCGGGTAAGTCGTCAGCCGCCCCGTCGCAATCACCTCCATCCCTGCTTCAGGCTTATGCGCGAGGCGTGCAAGCGTCCCCTTAAAACATATGGCGGCGAGAACCGCCCGATCATCTTTCATATCAATGTAGCAATGGCCAGAAGAGTGGAGCTTAGCACTGGAAATCTCGCCGCGCACGCGCACATGGCCAAACGTATCCTCGACCACACGCTTGATGTGACCGGCAATTTCTGAAACGCTATATTCGGGTTGATTATGCGAAAACTCCATGGCTTAAGGTTAGCAGCGAATTCGGGGAATCCTATGAAAATTTTAGTGGTGGGAGCTGGCGGTCGCGAACACGCCCTGATTCACGCGCTTGAACACAGTCCGGACAATCACGAAATCATCGCCGCCCCCGGCAATGCCGGAATCGACGCGGAGATCGAATGCCGCAACCTGACAACATTGCCCGGTGTCATCAGCTATTGCCAAGGCAACAAGGTAGATCTGGTGGTGATTGGTCCCGAGCAGCCACTGGTCGATGGCTGGGCGGATGCGCTCAGAGGCGCAGGCATTGCGGTCTTTGGCCCTGGTGCACGTGCTGCTGAAATCGAGGCCTCCAAGGATTTCACCAAACAGCTATGTGACCGTTATCACATCCCTACCGCTAAATACCGCACTTTCCGGATTATGAAAGAGGCGCTCGACTATCTCCAAGAAGTGGGCGCACCCATCGTCGTCAAGGCGGATGGGCTGGCCGCCGGCAAAGGTGTCACCGTCGCCCTGACATACGATGAAGCCGAGGCAGCCATCAAAGCCTGTTTCTCGGGCGCTTTTGGCGCAGCAGGCAATGCCGTGGTGCTCGAAGAAATGCTCGAAGGCGAGGAAGCGAGCGTCTTTGCCCTCGCCGATGGCAAGACGGCTATTCTGTTCGGCAGCGCGCAGGATCATAAACGCGCATTCGATGGCGATAGCGGCCCCAACACAGGCGGCATGGGCGCTTACAGTCCCGCACCCGTCATGACAGATGCGATCAGCACTCAGGTGATGAAGGAAATTATCACCCCCGCGATTGAGGGTCTCGCCGCCGAGGGCATTCCTTATATTGGGGTAATTTTTGCGGGGATTATGATAACCAAAAATGGTCCCAAACTTATCGAATTCAACTGCCGCTTTGGTGACCCGGAAACGCAGGTACTCTTCGCCCGTTTCAATGGTGATGCGGCGCGGTTATTTCATAGCTGCGCCACGGGCGCACTTGACGCATCGGCGCTGTCTTTCAGCCCTGATGCAGCCATTGGCGTAGTGATGGCAAGTAAGGGCTATCCGGGGGCTTACGTTAAGAACACGCCCATCGGTGGACTCGATAAGGCCGCCGCCATGGAGGGGGTCATCATACTCCATGCGGGCACAGCGAAAAAGGGCGAGCAATGGCTGAGCAATGGCGGCCGGGTGCTGACGATTGTGGCCACCGCCGCAACCCTTGCTGATGCCCGCGATCGCGCCTACGAAGCCATCGCCGCGATTGACTGGACAGAAGGTTTCTACCGCAAGGATATTGGCTGGCGGGCGCTTTTGCGATAATCGGATCGTCACCTCACGGAATCATCGGCCACTGTAAACCGCTTCACGAGCCGATATTGACAGGCAGCAAATATCAAGGTGATGGTGAACATGCCAAATACCTTGAAGCTGACCCAGAAATCGGTCGAAAAATTACGCCAGATAAGTTCGTTGAGAAGTGCGAGAAACAGAAAGAAAAACCCCCAACGTCGCGAGAGAATACGCCAGCCCTCGTTACTCAGATTGAGCGCCATTTCGAGCAGAGGCTTCAGTAACCCTCGGCCAAAGCCATACGCACCCACCAGCAGCACCAGCGCAAAGAGCGTGTTCAAAATTGTGGGTTTCATTTTGATAAAAAGCGAGTCATCAAGCACCAACGTCAACCCGCCAAAGACAGTAATCAGCAGTGCCGAAATCAAGGGTGCGGGTGCAACGCGGCGCTCACACAGATAGGTGATCATCAGGCTCACCAGTGAGGCCACCACAATGGCCAGCGTCGCCGCCATCAACCCGCCGAAACGATAGGTGAGAAAAAAAATAGCAAGTGGCGCGAGATCAAGCACCAAACGCTGCGAATGAGTTAATATCCTGCGGCGCATGTGGTTTCTTCATCAATTGTTAAGGATTTATCGCTATAAGACAGGGACAATGCTGGAAAATTCATTGACGCGCAAGGGCGAAGCACGCACCATCAGTCCCGACTGAATAAACCGTAAAGGTATCTCATGGCTCAGATCAAAGACGAAAAAACCAAAGTTCTCATCGTTGAAGATGAAGTCGCCATCGTCACGCTTCTACGTTACAACCTTGAGAAAGAGGGCTTCACCGTCATCACCACCGGCGACGGCGAGGAAGCCGTGCGGCTGGTCAAAGACCATCGCCCCGACGTGATCGTGCTCGACTGGATGTTGCCGGGTATGACCGGCATTGAAGTCTGCAAACATATCCGCTGGAATCAGGACGTCAAAAACACGCCGATCATCATGCTTTCTGCGCGCGGCGAAGAGGGCGACCGCATTCGCGGCCTCGATTCGGGTGCGGATGATTACATGGTGAAACCCTTCTCCCCGCCGGAACTCATTTCGCGCATCCGCGCGGTCTTCCGCCGTATCCGTCCATCGCTGAGTGAGAAAGTACTTGAATTTTCCGGTATCATTCTGGATCTCACCTCGCATAAAGCCACGCGCGACGGGACGGATGTGCATTTTTCACCCACCGAATTCGGCCTTCTGCGTCACATGATGGAACATCCCGGCCGCGTTTTCAGCCGCGAGCAACTGCTCGATGCGGTCTGGGGTCATGATATTTATGTCGAGCTGCGTACGGTGGATGTTCATATCCGCCGTCTGCGCCGCGCGCTGAATTACGACGGCAAACAGCCCGACCTCATTCGCACCGTGCGTTCCGCTGGCTATGCGCTCGAGGAAAATCCAGGCGGCGTGAATTACACCAACCCCGACCAGAACGAGGCGGAGGCTTAGGCTTGTTTGAGTAACACCTCGGCGTCGAGCCTATAGCCGCTCTCTTCCCACTGCTTCTCCAGCCGCCGCAAGGCGTCGCCCAACGCCTTACCGGTAAGGCCGCGTGCCATCAGCATTTCCGATGTTACCGGAAACACAGGCACTTGCCACGTCGTCGCCCAGTCACGCCAGTGGCCGATGCGCGTGAGCGTCCCATGCGCGCCGGAGAGCAATAGCAAGCGGGTATAATGCTCGCCCCCATACTGGCGCAGGAATCGCTGATGGGTAAGTAATCCATCCTCATCCGTCAGCAATGGCCTTTGCGTCAGCAATGCCAGAATTTCCTTCTCGCGCTTACTGAGTTTCAGGCGTTCGCCTAACCGCGTGGTAACCTCCGCGGCGCTGGCGAGATTGAGGAGCGTCGTCAGCCGCACCCAAGGATCGGGCAGAATATTTTCACGCTGTTCGATGGCCAGTAGCAACGGCAAGGCGGCGGATTCGAAATTGACACCAAATAATTCCGCATCTATTCCGGCAGCAGTGAAATACCGAAGACTGAAGGAGGGGTCTTGCGCGGCCAGGAACTTCCGCATCTCCTGCGCGATGCGCTCACCCGATAAGCCCGCGAGCATGGCGCGGTGGCGGTGACAGGCGGCAAGCGCCTCCGCATCAATCGGTGGCTTAGCGTGGGTCGCGAGAAAACGGAAGAACCTCAGCAAACGCAGTCCATCCTCTTCAATGCGTAGATTGGCGTCACCAATAAAACGCAAGCGTCCGGTGCGTAAATCCGCCACGCCATCATGGTAATCAAAGACTTCCCCCGCCCCATCCATATAGAGCGCATTGATGGTGAAATCACGCCGCGCCGCATCCTCGCGCCAGTCGGTCGTGAAAGCAACTTCAGCATAGCGCCCGTCGCAATTCACATCGCGACGCAGGGTTGTCACTTCAATCGCCCGCTCGGGCAGAATCACCGTCAATGTACCATGGGCAAGGCCCGTGGGTACGACGCGAAATCCAGCGGCTTCGGCAACCGAGCGCATCGCTTCCGGCACAAGGCTGGTGGCCGCATCCAGTTCACCCACCGCGCGCCCACTCAGGAAATCCCGCACTGCGCCACCAACCAGACGCAGCTCACCTCCACCCGCTCGCGTGGCTACCATCAACCGGGTAAGCCCTGTTTCCGTTAGCCATGCTGGAACCTGATTTTTCATCCAACCGCTTTCAATAGTGATTCAACGACCTGCGCGCGCTTAGCCGTATGTTCGAGTTTGAGTCCGTAGGCATCTTTGACATAAAACACATCCACTGCCTTCTGGCCATAAGTAGCGATATGGGCAGAGGTCAATTGTAGTTTTGCATCCTCCAATGCGCCAAGAATATCATATAAAAGACCTAAGCGATCGCGTGCATTCACCTCAATCACGGTTGCCTCACTGCTGACGTGATCATCCAGATACACGCCCGGCGCAACAACGACCTGGCGACCTGAATCCATAACCCGACGACGCGGGATTTCCACTTTAAAATCCAGTGTTCCTGCCTGCGCTGCTGCCAGCAAGTCAGGTAGTTTTTTTAGCCGCTCAGTTTCAGCAAAGGCGTGACCCTGTATATCCTGAATTCCAAGTTCGGCAATCATCACTCCATCACGCCGCGTCATTACCCGGGCAAGGACAATACTCGCGCCAATCATCGCCAATACGCCTACCAGTTTTCTGAGCGCGTCCGGCTGATAGGCCATGGCACACATGACACGGGTGATGGCGCGGAATTCATCGCTCGCAACCATAAGCGCTGGCCGCTCGAATGTGGCCTCAAACTGGGCGATTAATTCGGCGTATTCCGGGGGCGTTGCACTGGTAGCCGCCGCATCCGTCACCACGCCCATAGCCGCCATGGTACGCTCGTAAATCCGCCGCAGCAATTCGCCCTTCCAGCCGTTAAAAATGGTCGGCCCCACGGCGCGAATATCAGCGACCGTTACCAGCAGCAGCAGTTTCAAGCGCTCGGGTGATTGTACCTCGACCATCAATTTGGCAATGGTTTCGGGATTATCTAAATCGCGCTTGAACGCTACTTCGCTGAGCAGCAGATGATGCCCCACCAGCCAGGCCGCAAGCGAACCCTCTTCTGGCGAAAGCCCAAGCCGCCGGGCGATAGCGAGCACCATTTCCTCGCCCTTTTTTGCATGGCCCCCGCCCTGGCCTTTGGCAATATCATGGCATAACATGCCCACATAAAGGGCGCGGCGGTCTTTGATTTCCTTAGCCACACGGGTCGAAAGTGGCAACTCCTGCAGATGGTTTCCCGCTTCGATCGCCGCCAGATTACCAATCGCCACCAGCGTATGTTCATCGACCGTGTAAGTATGATACCCGTCATATTGCATCTGACCGACGATCCCTGCAAACTCAGGGATAAGTGCCGCAAGTACCCCGGCTTCATTCATTTTACGCAAATACTCTTCGGGCATCTTGGATGATAATAAAAGCTCCAGAAATGCAGCATTGGCATCCCGGTCGAAACGAAGTGTGCGTTGCAACATAGAAAGCTCGCGGTGCAGCATCATCACTGCTTCGGGGTGAATAGCCAACCCCTCGCGCGCGGCGACTGTGAAGATGAGAACAGCCAGTGCCGGACGGGCGGCCAGCGCCTCTAAACTCGTGAATTGTAACCGCCCCGCTTCAAGATGAAACGCCTCTACTTCTGCGCCGTGCTTTAGTTGTGCGGCGATGCCCAGAAGGGGCTTGCGCTTCTTTTCATCTTCAAGCAGTGCACAGAGTGCGGCGGTAAGGGCCCCAACTTCACGCGTGAACTGAAAGTAGCGGAACATGAAACGCTCGGCCTTCTGCTGCGCGCTTCTGCCTCGGAATTTGAGGCGCACGGCGAGTGTCGTCTGCATATCAAAGGTCAGCCGTTCATCCGCCCGCCCGCGCGCCAGATGCAGATGTGCCCGCACGGTGGAAAAAAATAGATAAGCACGCTGGAACTGCCGCCATTCAGCTTGTGTCAGGAGCCCACGCGCCACCGCCATACGCATCGCGCCCTTGCCGTAGCAATATTCAACCAGCCACAGCAGTGTGTGCAGATCGCGCAGTCCCCCCTTACCCTCCTTGACATGGGGCTCTAACATAAACCGCGAATCGCCATATTTTTGATGGCGGCGATCGCGCTCGCTCAGCTTGGCTTCAACGAATTGTAACGAATCCGCGCCAATGACGCCGGCCAGTTGCCGCTTGAGCTGGGTGGTGAGCCCCTTGTCGCCCGCCACATGACGCAGATGCATGAGGCTGGTACCTATCGTATGGTCATGGGCCGCGGCCTCGACCGCCTCCTCGACAGTATAAACGGACTGTGCGACCTGCAGCTTCAGGTTCCATAATGGATAAAGCCACGGGATCAGCGCCGTCGGGTCGTGTGGTTTATCTTTAACCAACACCAACAGGTCAATATCGGAAAAAGGCAAAAGCTCTGCCCGGCCATAGCCCCCAACCGCAACAATCGCAATCGAGCTTATCCCACTTTCAACATACAAACGCTGAATCAGCGCATCCATCGCCTTTGTGAGGGCGCGCCAGAGGCTTCGCACCAGCCCACCACGAAGAAAATGCTGGCAGGCGGCGTCGCGCGCGGCTAGGTAAGTGGCAATCGCCGTATCGTTCATGATGCTAATGTAGCGGAACCTCGCATGACCTCCAAATTCTTTCCGAATCGGCCCTATCTGCGTGGTGTTCTGTTCATGATTGCCTCGACTGCCAGCTTCTCCCTCATGAACATCTTTATCCGCATGGGTGCGGAAGAGGTACATGTGACGGTACAGGTCTTCCTGCGTAATTTCCTCACCGTAATCGTACTCGTACCGCTTGCCCTGCGTCATGACTTTGCGCTTCTTCGAACCAGACGTCTTAAAAGCCATTTCTGGCGGGCAACAATCGGCGTGGTCGGTATGCAGGCATGGTTTCACTGTGTGAGCATCCTGCCGCTCAATCAAGCGACAGCACTCAGTTTCACCGCGCCGATTTTCACTACTCTGGTAGCTGTGCTGCTACTTAAGGAAAAAGCGGATATCTACCGCTGGATGGGGATTTTTGCGAGTTTTCTGGGTGTGCTGATCATCCTCCACCCCGGCAGTTCGGACTTCACCTGGCAATCCCTGCTGGTGCTGTTTGCAACCTCAATGTGGGCGATGGCGAGTGTGCTGGTCAAGGCCCTGACCCGTACCGAATCTCCGCTTAGGATTGTATTTTTCATGAGCCTGTTTATGGCGCTGTGGGCGCTGCCGCCAGCGCTTTACCACTGGCAATGGCCCGACCTTTATCACTGGATTATTCTTCTGGCCATGGCGACGGCCGCTTTTTTTGCACAGTGGCTGCTGGCCATGGCATATAAAGAAACTGAAGT
>JAJTIB010000200.1 GCA_021300075.1 Rickettsiales bacterium | reverse complement strand
CTTAAGGTAAAACATAATCAGGTCTTGGGTTATTTTATTGAAATTACCCCGATTCACGAGAAAAAAGTCCCGACTGAATTTATCCAGCGCCAGAGCCTCTCCGGCGCGCTGCGCTACAGCACGCACGCGCTTAATGAAACCGCGCGGCTCATTGAAGAATCAGCAGACAAAGCGCTCAAACTTGAGCTTCTGGTCTATGAAGAACTGGTGACCGCCGTGCTCGGCCAGACTGAGCCGATACTTGCAGCCGCCCGTGCCGTCGCGCAGATCGACGTATTCGTGAGTATGGCCGAAATTGCCTCCTCCGGCGGCTGGGTGCTGCCCACACTTACGGAGGACGCGGCGTTTGAGGTCACCGCCGGTCGCCATCCGGTTGTGGAAATGGCGCTCAGACGTCAGCACCGCGAGTTCATCGCCAATGATTGCGGCTTGAGTGACCAAGCGCGGCTCTGGCTGATTACGGGGCCGAATATGGGCGGGAAATCGACCTTTCTGCGCCAGCAGGCGCTGATTTTAATTCTCGCACAAATGGGCTCGTTCGTGCCCGCTGAAGCCGCACGCATCGGCATTGCTGATAAATTATTCTGCCGCGTGGGCGCGTCGGACGATCTGGGGCGAGGCCAGTCCACGTTTATGGTGGAGATGGTCGAAACCGCTGCGATCCTCAATCAGGCAACGCCTGAGTCCTTCGTGATTATGGATGAAATCGGGCGTGGCACGGCGACTTACGATGGGGTGTCGATCGCCTGGGCGGTGGCCGAACATCTACATAACGCCACGCGCTGCCGGGCGTTATTCGCCACCCATTATCACGAGCTGACGGATCTTGCCGAGTCACTTCCGGCCCTCAGGAATTACCATGCGGCGGTGAAGGAATATCAGGGCCAGGTGGTGTTCCTGCACTCCCTGCGCGCAGGCGCGGCAGATAAATCCTACGGTATTCATGTGGCGGCACTTGCTGGCCTCCCCCAATCCGTCCTCACCCGTGCGAAGTTTCTGCTCAAGGAACTCGAAGCGCATCACCATCTGCGCCCGAGCTCCCATGCGGCGCAGGGCTCATTGCCCCTTGCGACTTCCACCCGATTTTCTGCTGCTTCTGTCGCCGCTCCGCTTCACGCTGCCGCTTCCGCCAAAGCCCCAGAAGCCCACTCCTCCGCACCTGATTTCCGCCCCGCTTCCTCATCCGCCTCCTCATCTTCCACACCTTCCACTTCCCCTTCCGCCAATTCATTCCCCCAGCCAACCTCACTTTCGCTCGCCACTTATCAACAGTTGGCTGAACGTTTAGAAAGTGTAAATGTGGATAACACAACGCCGCGTGAAGCACTTGATATTCTTGTTGAATTGAAAAACTTAACGACAGAATCGGTGTGATGGCTGGCGTCGGTGCAGAGGGATGAATAAAGTAAATTGAGGTGCTGCGCTGGCACATAGTGAGCGTTGAGGGTGTGAGGGATGGTGCGGGCGCTTTGTTGAATAGAGTAAACCCTCTCGCAAATATGAAGATTTGATGAAATCTGACTAGCCTAACGTATTTTTAAGATTTGTTCTGCTATTCTGCCGCCATGGCAAATATCAAAGAAGCAGCACATCACGTGCGGGGTAAGGGCGCTGAAATGCGTCTTGAAATTTCGGAGTATGTAAATGCCAAAAAAAATCCACAAACTGGAAAAATTACGGGCAAATTCACGTTTGTTCTAAAAGACAATCATATCAATGTCGATCCGCCGATAAAAAAAGGTAATGAAAAAGCCCCGGACTGGCGACGCGATTTGAAGGATCAGGAAAAAATAGCAGTTTTTTCAAAAATTCTCGCCAGGCATCGCGGGTACGTTCATGCCGAGGGCGATTTCAAGCTCGCGGCAATTGGTGTGTCTGAAAATGGTGATATTTATGTTGCACAGAATCATGAGTGGACATCACACAATTATGAGACCCAATGCGCGGAGATGAACCTCATCGGCATTGGATTTTCGCGCCAGGCCTATAAACATGATCGCGAACTTAACCGTATTCAGCCCAGAGATTCTGGCAGTCGCAGCAATTTTACACCTCGGTTCGAGCAGATTTATCTCATGGGCGGGATTGATGGTCACATACCTATTACCTGTCCTTGTGGCTCATGCACGGATGCTTTGGCAAAATTTATGAACCCTGAAGCAAAAATTTCTATTTTACCGCTCGGCCTCGAAGTCAAAGAAACTCAGAATATTGTTATTAACTCGCGGGCAGAAGTTACCTCCGAGCTGGCCAAGGGTGAGGTCTGGCAGACGTCCATCGGTCATCTTAACCGTCACCGCGAAATTGAGTTACTCGAAGATCAGGCAATACTCCAAAAAAATGGAATGAGTCAATTGGTTGAGAGAATCACACCAAAGCTGGCGGCACGTCTAGGCAGTGATATCAGCGCGAGCCAAAAAATAGCGCCTTTGGGTGAAATGGAAAAGCGTGCGCTGTTTACTAAGCCTTTGGCGATGAATCGCCATATGATCGCTGCTATTGAAGAAGCACTCCTTGATCAACTGGCGGGTATCGCTTTGGAGCTTCGCAAGCAGGGAAATCTACCCGAGATAACGCCACAGGTCGTTCAAAAAATGATTATTGACCATATCCGATGCATTCGTTGTGTCATGATCCAAACGGATAATGGACAGGTATTTAATGTTGTCACTCCGGAAAGCTCGATTACGAGAGCCGAGCCTCCCGCTGAAGTGCTGGCACGTGGGCAGATGGGAAGCATTAACGGCACTCAGGGCATCACCAGGGTTCAAGCGATGGAGTTCAGTCCACGTGATATCGCCGCTGGCATACTCCGTACTTCAGCCAAACAGGCGGTGCAGCGAGTGGTCAAAATGAAATCGAAAAGAGCAGGGGATTTGACCTTCAGTTTTCTGCCTTTTAACGATGGTAATTTGACGTTGGAACAAGCTAAAAAGTTTATTCATTTGTTCAGTGAGAGTGATCTTCTTCCCGGAGAATTCAAAGGTTTTACGCGTCAGAATGGCATGCATGTTGCGGCCCTTAACAATCCTCTTTCATCTCAGAACGCGGCGGCTTCGTTTCGCGGGTAGGCTTAACGCAGTGCTACGCCTCTAATTTCGCGCTTTATTTCCTGAAATTCATGGCTATAATGCGCCGCTTCGCTGGCAGAAGAATAAAATTTTCTTTCCCGGTCAATGTGTTAGATGTTATAAAATCAACTGAAAGGGTGTTGTCATGGCTGTTCCAAAACGAAAAACCTCCCCCTCGCGGCGTGGAATGCGCCAGTCGCACCATGCGCTGGAGAAAGTCTCGGTGCGCGAGGATAAAACAACGGGCGAACTCAAGCGTCCGCACCATGTCTCGCCGGATGGTCATTACCGCGGCCGCAAAGTGACGGCTGCGAAAGTTAAACGCTAGCCGCGCGCTTAGTGTGACCGTCAGCACACCCATCACCATTGCGTTTGACGCGATGGGGGGCGACAAAGCCCCTGAGTCGGTGGTGCATGGCGCACGCCTTGCGCTCAAATTTTTTCCCGATTTACAGTTTCTGTTTTACGGTGATGAGGCGCGAATTATGCCTCTCATTGCCCGTCATAAAATCGCGCATCAATCACAGATTGTTCACACCGATAGCGCGATCGCTATGCATGAAAAACCAGCGGTGGCCATTCGTCAGGGGCGCCAGTCGAGCATGCGGATGGCGATTGATGCGGTGGCGCGCGGCGAAGCCCAGGCTGTGGTTTCCGCTGGCAATACAGGCGCGTTGATGGCGACCGCAAAAATTGTACTTAAAACTTTGCCGGGGATTTTGCGACCGGCCATTACCGCCACAATTCCCGCGCAGCAGCGCAGTGTCGTGCTGCTCGATATGGGCGCGAATATCGACTGCACGGCCGATTATCTGGTGCAATTCGCGCTGATGGGTGATGCTTATGCCCGCGCCGTGCTCGGCGTTGCGCGTCCGAAAGTTGGCCTCCTCAATGTCGGCTCTGAAGACATGAAGGGCCATGACGAGGTGAAAGAAGCCAACCGGCTACTCAAATCCGGTCATTTTCCGATTGATTATCACGGCTTTGTCGAAGGCCATGATATCATGGAAGGCACGACCGACGTGGTAGTGACGGACGGATTTACCGGCAACATCGCTCTTAAGACTGCTGAGGGCGCCTCGCGCCTGATTTACAACGCTGTCAAGAACGCGATTGAAAATTCCTTCAGTGCCAAAATCGGCTATCTGCTGGCACGCCCGGCGATTAAAATGGCAATGCGAAAATTTGATCCACGCAAACATAATGGCGCGATTCTGCTCGGTCTCAATGGTATTGTCGTCAAAAGTCATGGCAGCGCCGACGCCAAGAGTTTCGCCAATGCCGTTAAAGTTGCGGCTACCTTGGTGCAGAATACTGTAAACGACAAGATTCTCGACGAATTATCCCGCGCCACTACCGCCGCACCGGGCGAAGTGGTAGTGGAATCCTTCACCGCGATTACGATGACAACGGTGGGCTGATGGCGCGCTCTGTGATAGTGGCAACTGGCAGTTATCTCCCCGCGCGTGTGGTGAGTAACGACGAGCTTGCCCAGAAAATCGACACCAGCGATGCCTGGATTCGCGAGCGCACCGGCATCATCACCCGCCATCTTGCAGCGGAAAATGAAACCACGTCCGATATGGCGATTGCCGCCGCCCGTGCCGCTCTCGTCCAGTCCGGCCTTGAGGCGACGGCGATTGATGGCGTTGTGGTTGCGACCTCCACGCCGGACACCACCATGCCCTCAGTCGCCTCAAAAGTTCAGGCTGCGCTTGGCATAGCGGGCGGCCCCGCGCTCGATGTCGCCGCTGCCTGCACCGGCTTTGTCTATGCGCTGGCGGTGGCCGATGGTTGGCTGCAATCGGGGATAGCCAGTAAGGTGCTGGTGATTGGTGCTGAGTCGATGTCGCGTATTATCGACTGGAGCGACCGCACCACCAGTATTTTATTTGGTGACGGCGCGGGGGCCGTGATTCTAGCGCGAAACGGGCAGGAAAAAAAACGCGGTATTCTGGCGATACGTCTGGAGGCAGATGGTAAATTCGGCGGAATTTTAGGTACGAGTGGCGGTGTTTCCACCACCCAGACCGCCGGTTTTTTATTCATGGAAGGGCAGGAAGTCTTCCGCCACGGGGTTGAAAAAATGGCAGGTGTCACCCTCGATACGCTGGCCAAGGCGGAGCTGGGGTTGACCGATGTGACCTGGGTCGTTGCTCATCAGGCCAATGCGCGGATGATAGCGGCGATTGCCCGCCAGCTGAAGCTGCCGAGTGAGAAGTTTATTGTCACGCTCGACCGCCATGCCAATACTTCGGCAGCCTCGATTCCCCTGGCGCTGGATGTCGCCGGTCGCGAGGGTCGCCTTAAAAAAGGTGATATTATCGCTTTGCCAGCACTTGGTGCTGGACTGACCTGGGGCTGCTGTGTAATATGCTGGTGAACCACTATTTTAGGGGATAAAAATGACCCAGAAAACTTTGACTCGTGCTGATTTGTCTAACTCGGTGTACCGCGAGATTGGCTTGTCACTCTCCGAATCCACGCAGCTTGTGGATGCGGTGCTCGAAGAAGTCTCCGCCGCGCTGACGGAGGGTAACGCCGTGAAGCTGTCCTCCTTTGGCACGTTCAGACTGCGTCGTAAAAAACAACGCATTGGTCGCAACCCGAAAACCGGTGTCGAGGTGCCGATTACCCCACGCACGGTGTTGTCGTTCAATGCCTCGAATATACTAAAAAGCCGCGTCAATGGTGAAACACCTGGCACAAACCGGGGCGAATAACTGTTGTCGGGTAACCGTCATCATCTACTAAGCAACAATAAAAAGAGGGCATCATGGCAAGCACGGATCTGCTGCATTTATTGCAGGCGGCTGAGGAAAGCCGTAATAAAGAAAAATCTGCGAATGCACTAAGAACTATCTCCGAAGCAGCGGAAATGCTTGATGTTCCGGCGCATGTATTGCGTTTTTGGGAAACCAAATTCGCCGTCATAAAGCCGCTCAAGCGCAATGGTGGTCGCCGTTTCTATCGGCCGGAAGATATCGAGGTATTGCAGCAGATCAAACATCTGCTCTACCGCCAGGGTTTCACCATCAAGGGCGCGAAAAAGGCGATTGATGAGTTTGCGAAAATTGTTAGCAGTACGTCAAGCGCCGAGGCGAAGGCGAACTGGGCGCAGACGATTTCACCGGCCAATTCCAACGATAATCACGCGCCGGAGGCGGCGGTGGCGGAAGATGCGGCGGTGCCAACTTCCACCGTCACCAATATTTTACCGACCGACCGCCAGCAGCTTGATGCGCTCCGCCGTGAGCT
Source organism: Rickettsiales bacterium (assembly GCA_021300075.1). Taxonomy (GTDB): domain Bacteria; phylum Pseudomonadota; class Alphaproteobacteria; order Rickettsiales; family UBA3002; genus JAFLDD01. The sequence continues at coordinate 4,301 of JAJTIB010000200.1, read as the reverse complement.
CGCTGCGCTGCGCGGCGTGCTTGCCGAAAAACTGCGCGACGCGGCGTAAATTTTCAGATTATTTCCTAGTGCTTTCTGCCGTAAGCCTGTGTGTCAAGTCGGGCGACACGGGCGTATAAATCGCGTGAGCGGTCGGAGAGATAATTGATATAATAGGGCAGATAGTCGATGCCTTCGGGCTTGGGCGCAAGGCAGAATTCGACGGCATCTAGCCGGTATTTATCCCCTGCCTGATTTTCGTCGATTTTTCCGGAAAACACGGCTTTACGCACCATAATCCATGCCATTACGCTGGTCAGGCGCATGGTGATGCGTGACATCTCGGCAGCATAGATGGGGCGCTGTTCAGGCGTGATAGTGGATTGCTCCTCCGCCCCGCGTGACTGAAAATAATGATGGGCATCAAACAGCAGCGTCAATGTTTCATTAAACACAGAGGGAAGGAAAAGCACTTGCTGTTCTGTTTGCTTGTCTTGCCGAGCGAAGGGGTGCATGGTATTCCTCTCTTGATACTTAATTTTACGTTCAGAATGTTAATTTTTGTTTAATAATTCTTGCGGCGCAACATAACGAACAGGCCAGGCGTGAATCCTGAGTACGCATTGAATTATAAGGGTTCTTCGTGGATTACGGCCCATGCCGGGTCAGGCAAAACCTATGTATTGGCGCGCCGGGTCGTTCGATTATTGGTGGATGGAGCCGCGCCTGAACATATTTTGTGCCTGACTTATACCAACGCAGCGGCGGCGGAAATGCGGGCGCGTATCCTTGATTTGCTCGCCGTATTATGGCGTGCAGAGGATGTAACGCGCGAAAAAATACTTGGTGAAATGCTGGGGGAAGCCCCCAATATCGCGCAACTCGCCCGCGCGGGGCGGCTTTATCCGCAGGTGCTTGCGAGTCCGGCCGGCGGGATGACGATCACCACACTGCATGGCTTCGCCCAGCAATTGATTCGCAGCTTTCCGCTGGAGGCTGGGTTGTTGCCGCATGTGTCGCTGCTTGAGGAGCATGAGGCGAGTGCGCTCAAAGTCCGCGCCATTCGTCAGCTGTATCGTACCGATGCGGTGCGTGATCCGGCACTGGCATTGGCTTTAAGCGATGTCAGCGCGTTGGTCGCAGAGGGGCGACTTGAGGAGTGGTGTCATCACCTTATGGATCAGTCGCACCGGTTTCGTTCGGCGCTGCAGTTTCCGGATGAGGCGTCACTTCGTGCGGCCATTTTCGCGCTTGCGCCTTCCCCCTACATACGGGCTGATGACTGGAACGCGGCCTTGGTGAATGAGTTACCCGCCGCCACCGAATCGGCACTTCGCGAAGTTGGCAATTATCTGGTGCGGGAAGGCAGCAAGAGTTTTTCTGCCCGAGCCGAGCAGTGGCTCGCTTGGCTTGCCCTTTCTCCTGCGGCTCGCATCGTTCACGCGGAGGATTATCGTGCCTGCTGGCTCACTGAAAAAGCTGGGGCGTTAAAAAATATTCTGCCGGTCAAACCTTATGGGGCGGAACATCCGCTTACCCGCATCTTTAAAATCGAGCAGGCGCGGGTGCTCGAAAATTACCAGGGTTTTGCAAATCATCTCTGTCTGGAAGAGTCTTACGAGATAGCGCTTATCGCGCGAGCACTTCTGGAACTCTACGCAGCAGCAAAATTCGCTGCTGGGCGCGTGGATTACGAGGATATGATTCAGAAAACAGGGAAGATGATGTCGGATGAAGCACTTCTGCCCTGGATTTTAAGCCGCCTCGATTATCGTATTGATCATATATTGCTCGATGAAGCGCAGGATACCAGCGCCGCGCAGTGGCGTATTGCCACCGCCCTCATCAGCGAACTCATGGCCACCCCCACCCCCGATGGCATGGCGCGCCAGTTGCTGGTGGTGGGGGACGTGAAACAATCTATTTATAGTTTTCAAGGTGCGGCACCGGAAGAATTTGACCGCATGCGCGGCGAAATGATGGAGGTTCTGCGTGGCGCTCCCGCACCGATCATGGCGCAAACCCTCTCGGCCTCTTACCGCTCGACCCAACCGATTCTGATCCTCGCCGGGCGTTTATGCGAGCATCTGGCGCTGGCGAATGGCGATCATAACCATCGACTGACACGCGAGGGTGCAGCCGGCAGGGTAGAGCTGTGGCCGCTTGCGGCGCAGTCCGAAAAATCCGAGCGCCTGGCCTATACCATCCCGACGACATATGTAGATGCGATGCGGGCAGAGGAGACGCTGGCGGCGAATATCGCTGCCACCATTCGCGGCTGGCTGGATACAGGACGCTTGCTCGAAGCGCGCGGACGCGCTGTGACCCCGGGCGATATTCTGATTCTGGTCTGGCGGCGTTCACCCTTTATGCCGCTGCTCATTCGGGCGCTCGAGGCGCAGCAGATTCCAGTCGCCGGGCTGGATCGGCTGGCGCTTTCAAGCCATCTCGCTGTACGCGATCTAATGGCGTTGATGCGTGTGGTCACCGCGCCCGAGGATGATCTGGCGCTGGCGCAGCTGTTGCGTTCGCCGCTGGGAAATTTCTCAGAAGAAGAACTTTACACGCTAGCTCATGGCCGCAGCGAAGACGAAACATTATGGACGCGCCTCACCTCGCACCCATTCAGAGTAAAGATTGAGTCATGGCGTAACTTCGCAACAAGCGCCCAGCCCTACGCGTTTCTCATGCAGATTCTGGAAAGAGAAGGCTACCGTCGCGACTTTGCCCGCCGCTTCAGTTCCGAAGTGCATGAGGTGCTGGACGCGCTTTTAGACCACGCCGCTGGCCTTACCGAGTCGTTGAGTCTGTTTGCTTATGAGCAGCTTCTTGCCCGCGAGGCTCGTGAGATCAAGCGCGAGGCTGGTGGCCAAAGCGAGCGAAATCAACTGCGAATCATGACGGTGCATGGTGCGAAGGGTCTTGAAGCGCCGATTGTCATTCTACCCGATACGACGCGTGTGCCAGGCTTACAGCAGGAACTCAGTTTTGATATGGAGGGCGCTGCGGTTCCGCTTGTTGCGCTTTCGCAGGATGCAAAACTTGCGCCTCTCATCGCCGCCGCAAAAGCCGAACAAAAGGAGCGCATGATGCGCGAATATGCGCGCCTTCTTTATGTTGCTGTTACCCGCGCGGCGGATGAGCTTTACATCGGTGGCGTCAAATCCGGAAAATCATTACCTGAGCATTGCTGGTACAGCACGATCGAATCCGTTATTAAAACCATCCCCGAGCACGAGGAAATGGATGGAACATTGCGACTGAGCACACCCCAGATCCGCTCCGTAATGCGCGCACCGGAGATAGTCACGACCATTTCGCCACTTCCGGACTGGGCGCTCTACCCTGCACCGTCAGAGACGCGTAGACGTAGCTTCTCGCCCTCACGTCTCATGGATCAGGAACTCACCCTCTATCAGTCCCGCGATTCTGGCGCGCGCAGTCGCGGCGTCACGCTTCATCGCTGGCTGGAGTGCGCCACGCAAATGAGTTCCGCCGATAATCGCCGCGACTATCTGGAGCGGCTCACCCCAGACTGGAGTGAGGAGGCGCGTGCAGAAGCACTTGTGGAGATGGAGCGGCTGCTGGCCACGTCCGAGCTTGGCTGGATCTGGCAGGAGCGCGGCTATAATGAAGTCAGTATTACCGGAACGGTTGAAATAGCTGGGGTGCGTGAGCGTTTTCATGGCCAGATTGACCGATTGGTGATGCGGGGGAATCAGATTGTTATTCTGGATTACAAAACGGCGGTACACCCTCCGGCGTCGGTTGCGGATACACCGCTAGCCTACCTGCTCCAGATGAAGGCATATCAGCAGTTATTTGCAAATAAATACAGTAATAAAGAGGTTCGCTGCGCGCTGCTATGGACGACGCTGCCACGGTTAGATTGGCTTGATAAGAAGCTGGCCGATACCCACTGGCAGCACACGATGGAAGCGGCTTGACGCCGAGGCTGACTCCGCTTAACCTCGCGCTGCAACATAAGTTTAGAAAAACCTGTAACCAGTGAGGATATCATGGCGACCAAACATATTTCCGACAGTGAATTCGACAGCGCCATCGGCGGGGACGAAAAGCCTGTACTCGTGGATTTCTGGGCCGAATGGTGCGGCCCCTGCAAGCAGCTTTCGCCTATTCTCGATGAAGTGGCCAAAGAGATGGCGGGATCGCTCACTATTGCCAAGGTCAATATCGACCAGAACCCCGATTCGCCGCAAAAATACGGTGTGCGCGGTATCCCGACCCTGATTCTCTTCAAAAACGGCAAGCCGGTTGCAACTAAAGTCGGATCTCTGCCCAAATCGCAGCTGGTGGATTGG
>JAJTIB010000192.1 GCA_021300075.1 Rickettsiales bacterium | reverse complement strand
GGCGATGGTGATGGCTACTGGCAATAAGACGCTCGCTGAGTTTAAGGGCAAGGTAGTGCTCCTTAATCTCTGGGCGACCTGGTGCGTGCCCTGCCTCAAAGAACTGCCCACCCTTGATGCGCTTGAGAAAAAGCGCGGGAGTAAGGGGCTGGTGGTGATTCCCCTTTCGCTTGATAGTCTGCCATTTGAGGCGCGGGGCCGTTTTTTTGATAAGCAGAAGCTCACGCTGCCGCATCTGGCGCTGGATGCAAAGGGCGAGGTAAGCGAGGCGCTCACCTGGCAAGCCCTGCCCATGACCTACCTCATCAACCGCGAGGGTAAGGTGATTGCACATTTTGCTGGAGCGACCAACTGGCTGAGCGAGGAAAATCTCGCACCTATCGACGCGGCACTTAGCCGCTGAAGGCGGGAAGAATATGCGTCGCCGCCGGGCAGATCTGCCGGGCTTCGGTCTCGCTGAGTATTTTCCCGTGTTTTACTTTCAGCACCCCGCCGGTGATGAGGAGGGAATCAATCCCGGCCGCCTCCGCTCCGGCAATATCGGTCGCGGGGTTATCGCCAATCATCAGCACGCGGGTTTTGGGGGTGTCTGCGGGCAGTGCCGCGAGTGCCGCCACAAACGCATTGGCATGGGGCTTGCCGATATAGGTCACCGCCCCGCCCATCCGCTCATATTCCGCCGCGAGGCTGCCGGCGCAGAGCATTTCCGTGCCGTCCTGTTTCACCACTTCAAGGTCAGGGTTGACGCAGAGTAGCGCCAGTTTCGCGGCGAGCAGTTTCTCCAGCGTCGGCAGGATTTCATTGTGCGGCTGAAAGTCACTTTCATACCCGGTATTAAGCACAAAATCGGCCTCCTGCGGCGTGTTCACTTCTATGTAATGTTCTAAATCTGCGAGAATATCCTCGTCCTTGGAGGGGCCGAGATAGTAATAGCGCCGCTGGCCTGAGACAGCTTCCGCCTTTAATCGGTCATGCGCGATCTGCCCGGAGGTAATCAGCGCATGGTAGTGAGTGCGCGGCACGCCGAGCCGGTCGAGTGTGGCGATGGCTTTTGCCGCCTGACGCGGGGCGTTAGAAAGAAACACCACTGGCCTGCCCGCCGCATGAAGCGCTGCAAGCGCTGCGCCTACGCCGGGGTAAAGCTGCGTGCCATCATGCATCACGCCCCAGAGATCGATAAGGAAGGCGTCGTAGCGCGCGATCAGTGCGGTAAGGGTCATCACGCCGCTTGCTGCCGCAAAAGCGCGGCATCAATAAGGCTGATCGTTTCTTTCGCGCCGAAAAGATGAATGAACGAGCCCATGCGCGGGCCCTGAGATTGCCCAAGCAGTAATTCGTAATTGGCCTTGAACCAGTCGCGTAAGTTTTCCTTGCCGTAATGCGCCATACCAATTTCATAGATGCGGGTCTGGATGTCTTCGGCGGTGGTGCTTGCGTGCGCCGTTGTGGCCGCTGCCTGCTCCCCCCCTGAGGGGGAGCCAAAACCTTTCTGAAGGTTTTGGTGGGGGGTATCTTTTGTGCCGTCACCCCCCACCGAAACGCTGAAGGAGCGTTTCGACTCCCCCTCAGGGGGGGAGTTGGGGGAGGGAGCGCAATACACTATCTCAACCAGATACTGCCTGAGCTCACCCATCGCGCGACGCTCTAGTTCGCTTGCCGCGCGGAACTGCTTCGTGGGCTTCACAAAGTCGTGATAATAGCGCACCGCATAGCCGCAAAGCTGGTCAAGCATGGGGGAATTCTGAGGGGTAGCGTCAGGCAGTTCGCGTTTCAAAAATCCCCATAATACCGATGTATCTTCGGCATTGCAGGCTGAGACCAGATTAAGCAGCAGCGAGAAACGGATGGAAGATTCCGGCGCAGGCGGCCTGCCCGCGTGAATATGCCAGGATGGATTTTCGAGTTTTGTCGCGTCATCCGTCGTGTTGTATTTCTCCAGATGTGTCAGGTAATCATCCACCTGCTGCGGAATCACATCAAAATAGAGCTTCTTCGCCTTACGCGGCGAGGTGAACATGTAAAGCGCGAGCGACTCGGCCGGGGCATAGGTCAGCCATTCATCAATGGTGATGCCGTTGCCTTTGGATTTGGAAATTTTCTGTCCCTTTTCATCAAGAAACAGCTCGAACATCATCTGCTGTGGTGGCACACCACCGGCAATTTTGCAGATGGCATCATAAAGCGGGGCACTTGCTAAGTGATCTTTCCCGTACATTTCATAATCGACCCCGAGCGCCGCCCAGCGCATCCCCATATCCGGCTTCCATTGCAGCTTGCAATGCCCGCCCGTGACCGGAATTTCCATCTCCGACCCGTCTTCTTCCATGTAGGTGATGGTGCCTTTTTCCACGTTACGCGCCACGACTTTGGCGAGTAGCACTTTGCCCGAGACGGGGGAAATAGGCAGGAAGGGTGAATAGGTCTGTTGCCGTTCTTCGCCCAGTGTTGGCAGCATCACCTCCATCACCTTGTCATATTCCTTGAGGATGCGAAGGAGCGCCGCGTCAAATGCGCCGGATTTATATGTTTCGGTTGAAGATTTGAATTCATAGTGAAAGCCGAAATGGTCAAGAAAGGCGCGCAGCCGCGCATTCATATGGTGGCCGAAACTTTCATGTGTGCCAAACGGGTCAGGGATGGAGGTTAGCGGCTTACCCAGATGAGCGGCGAGCATTTCCGGCTGCGGCAGATTCTCGGGCACTTTGCGTAACCCGTCCATATCGTCTGAAAAACAGATGAGATGGGTAGGCAAATCAGAAATCTGCTGGAAGGCATGGCGCACCATGCTGGTGCGGGCGACCTCGCCAAACGTGCCGATATGGGGCAGGCCAGAGGGGCCATAGCCCGTTTCAAACACCACCTGCTCTTTGGTGGCAGGGAGTTTTTTGAGGCGTTCAAGCAGGGCGCGCGCTTCTTCAAACGGCCAGGCGCGGGCGGTAAGTGCATGTGGGTTCATGCCGTTCTCATAACTGGATGCGTGCGCGCTGTAAATGGGCTTAATCACAGCGCCGCAAAAGCACTTGCAGGGGGGGGAGGATTATCCTAAACCTTGCACAATAATAATAGCAAACCAAGGATGATGGACAGTCGCGTGGTTTCCGGAACCTTCACCAGATTTTTGTGGATTTCTCTCGGTATCGGCCTTCTGGCCGCACCCGGGATTGCTTCCGCGCCAGTCTTTATGCTTCAGTTTGGTTCGTTTGAAACGCGCAGCGAAGCTGAAGCGCAGGCGAAGGCCATTGCCACTAAACATGGCGGCATTGTGGCAAAATATCCAACCAGCATACGCGAAATTACCATGCCGCCGGACAATCTGAAGGTGTATCGTACCCAGTCCGGCCCGTTGACGACCCGTGCCGCCGCCCAGACGGTCTGCGCCCAGCTCGCCAGCCAAGGCGACGAATGTTATGTCGTTGAAACCATGATGGCGTCACCACCACCATCTGCACCAATGTCTGCGCCCAGCGTCGTAAGCGCCGTACCGCCCGCCGCGCCTGAGGTTAAGGCAGCATTGCCGCCCAAACTGCCTCTGGCAACGCCCACTCCCGGGGGGGATGTATCTGCGGCTCCATCCGCGTCATCGGCTACCCTTACACCGCCAGCACCTACCCATACCTCCACCCCGTTAACGTCACCTGAGCCGGTGACAAACGTCGCTTCGAGCGCGTCGCCCCCTGCGGTCGACACACCATCGACAGAGGAGCTGATGAATCAGGCGATGGATGAGGCAGCTAGGGAAACCGCGAAAGAATCAGATCCAGCGAATATACCCAAAACTCGGATTGATGCTTCCTCTTCTTCCTTGCTGGCTACGCCCGGGGTGGATCCAACCGCACCTCCGCCGGCACGACCAGTTGAGCAGGATAGTGTATCGCTTTGGGCATGGCTGACCGGGGATGATGAAGAGGATAATCCAAAGCCAAAGCCGGCAGCCGCACCCGTTGCAGCCCCCGTAGATGCGGTCGTAACCACCTTGCCGCGCGCGGCTGATAATAACGCGCCAGCGACTAACGGTGATGCGCTCGCGGCCTTGCCGCCGCCTTCGCCGGCATCGGCTTCTGATGTTGTGCCCGCGCCGGTTCCTGCCACACCACAAATATCTCCATTGGCGGTTGCTTCTGCCCCCACTCAGGTGAAAGCATTGCCCTCCTTCCCGCCGCCGCCACCGCCCTTACCAGCGTCCGCGAATGTTCCGGTCAATCCGGTGACTACGCCGATACCGTTGGTGTCTGCACCGGCCTCAGCCGCTTTACCATCGCCGGTAATCGCGACTCCGGGTGCACCGGAATCGACGGGGACATTATCAACGGGAACGCTGATTGTCGTGCCAATGTCGCCATCAATACAGGGTACGCCCGGCGGGGTGCAAGTAGGCGAAGCCCAGCGCGTGCCATTGAGTGACGCAGAAAAAATTCTGCCCGCCCCCATGGAGTTACCTGCGCCCGTCGTGGGCGTGAATGAGGCGACCGACGCCACCAACGCGCCGTTTGTGCCACCAAGTTCCGTGGCGCCGCAGAAAACCCTCTGGGCGCAGATTCAGTTTTTTGAGAACCAGCAGGAGGCACTGGCGTTTTGGGATGCGTATCGCAAGTCGCATCCGGATTTTCCAGCGGTGCGCGTGCGCGTCACGTCACCTCTGTCTGCGCTACAGCGCGGGGATGATCGGGTAACGCTGAGGGTTGGTCCGTTTGCTGCACAAGGATTTGTCCGTATGTTGTGTAAGTATGTAGAGGCCACGGATGAGGGCTTGTTTGATAAGAACATGGAATGCGGTAGCATCGTTGATTTAGGCGCCTCCGCCAGCGCCTATGCTCCGCGTGAGCGAACTGCACAGCAGGTGCTGACGGCTGCGCGTTATGCGGCGGATCATCCCGGCGATGCGGCTGCAACTAGTTACTGGGTACAGCTGGGGTCTTATGCCAGCTACCGCGCCGCTCAGGAAGCGTGGAAGATGGCTAAGACAAAACATAATGACGTATTGGGAGATACGGGGTTTCAGATAAAAACCCCAAGCCAGGGCAGCGCAAAATCAATCTTTCGCCTGCAGACTGGACCATTCAGTTCGCAGATAGCGGCCAGGGAAGTCTGCAGCCGGATCAAGGTCAATCAAGGTCAATGTTTGGTGCTGGTGCGGTAACGCAACAAGTCATTTAATTTCTTGTAGCACTTCATTGCGGCGGAGGAAGGGCAAGGTCCAGGGCGGGTTATAAAAAGCCAGCACCGGCTCGCCGATGGGTTTTAAGCCTTTATTGGTGACATATTCTGCCAGCAGCTGGCGATGCTCGTCAAGATTCGACGGCGCGCTGGATCCCGAGAAGCGGATCACCGCGAAGCGGCGTTCTGGCATATGCAGCAATTGAACTTCAGGATTGTTTGGTTGCGGCAGTTCGCTGATTTTTTTGTAGTTAGCTGGCATGACGAACCGCACCTGCCAGACATTGTCCCCCTCCTGTTGCTGCAGGACGGGGGCGGTCATCGGAATTTTGGTGCTGGCTTCCTGTTGCGTCACAGGTGCGGTCATCGCCAGCTTTTTGGCACTTGTATTATTGCCAAATATATAATCGGCGAGTAAGCGAAAGCCCTGATTAATTGCTTCGTCGCGCTCGCCTTTGACTCGAACTTCAGCCACCAGCATGGGCGCATAGACGCGAAGTTCAAAGGGCTGCTCTACCCGTTGAACGTGGTACGGAGGTTCATCAACCTGGCTCACGATTGGCCCCCAGGCAGCAAACCCTGCTACAATGATTACGGCAGCGGCAATCCACATCCAGCGTCTCCAGTGCATAATAATTCTCCCTAAGGCACAACCATCAGCTACAGGCGCGGGGTCAAGCCACGGTGCGAAAATAAAGCCAGTGCGGTAGAAGGCGAAACAGCTTCATGATCAGGGTGAACCCTTTGGGAAAATGAATTTCAAAGCTGCGGCCATTTAATCCATTGGCAATTGCGACTGCCGCTTGCGCGGCGCTGATTTGCATGGGCATGCGGAATGTATTTTTCGCTGTCAGGCGCGATTCCACAAAGCCCGGATTAATAACCCGGATATCAAGTGCTTTGCCCTGCTCGGCGCGCAGACTTTCGGCCAAGTTTATTAGTCCTGCCTTGGTCGCGCCATAAGGCTGGCCGCCGGGCAAGCCGCGATAGCCAGCCACACTTGCACATAGCGCTAGTTGGCCATTGCCCTGCGCGGTGAGATGGGGCAGCGCCGCCGCCACCAGATAAAACGCGCCCAGCAGATTCACCTTCACGATGCGTTCAGTTTCGGCAAGGTCAAGTGCCGCAAGTTCCATCGGCGTATATAGTCCAGCCATGAAAATCACGCGGTCGATGCGTCCCCAGTCGTGCCATAAGTTATCGCTCGCGGCCTTGAGTGCGTCCGCATCGCTTACATCCACCGGCAGGGCGAGATGTCCTGTGCCCGGCAGACTAGAGGCGAGGGCGGCCAGCGCCTCGGCATTACGGGCAGAAATACAGACGCGTTCGCCGCGACTGGCGAGTTCGCGGGCGAGCGCGGCGCCGATGCCACTACTCGCACCAAGGATCCAGCTATGTTTCGCCGATGTCATTGTGGTTGCTTCTGCATGAAGATGGTGACTTCCGCGACCGTAAATCCAAATTTTTTCATGTAGGAACGATTCATCAATACTCCGTCATTCATGAGCCACATCCAGTCATCAAAGCGCAAACGATACGTGCTGTCACCCACGGGCAGATCCATCGTATAGGTCCATTGTGCAGCATTGCCGAACGTGGTGGAATCGGCCATGCCGATAATATCCGCGGCGCGGCCTTCATATTTGCCATTGCCTAAATCCGTAATGTGCCAGATGCGTTGCTGTGTTTTGCCATCATAATAGGTGAAATCCTCGACCAGCTTGCCTTCTTTGCCCTTCCAGCTGCCGACGATTTTTATATCAAAGCGGCTGACGACATTGCCGCTGCGGTCCTGCACGATGCCCCAGGCCTTGATGGGGCCAGTGAAATATTCACGCAGATTAAAGGTGGGTTTCCATGTTTCGTATTGCGTGCCATCCTTGCCCGAGCAGCCACTAAGCGCCATTACGGCTCCGAGCATCAGCAGATAGATTTTTTTCATCGATCGCTCCCTGGTTGAGTCGGGCCTGGAATCGCCAGAGCAAGAGTCCGGCGGAGGCTTTCATGATGCAAGGCAGTAACGCATACATCATCGGCAGTGCCAGCGAAGTATTCGTCATTCCCGGCTGGTAACCCACCATGGCCAGTATCGGCAGTGCCAGTCCGGTGGCCAGTGCCAGCGCGGCTTTGGTCAAGAATGTCAGCCCGGCATAATAACGGCTCGCGGCGCGCTGGTGGTCGGCGACGGCAATCCGGTCGGCAAGAATCGCCGGCGGCAGGGCGAGATCTGCACCAAACGCCATGCCGGCAAGTACGCAGATGATACCGTATGCCATCGCCTCGCCCGGCGCGAGGAAAAACGCCCAGACAAAGGTCGCTGTCGCCAGAAAGATACTATAACGCCAGGCTGCAATCTTGCCATACATTCGAGCAACCCGCGTCCATATCGGCATCGCGGCGACGCCACTTAAGAAGTAGAGGAGCAGAAAAACCCCCGTGAGGGGTTCTGCCCCAAGATAATCGCGGATGAAGAATAACACCAGCACTGCTGGAATAGAGGAAGCCGCTGCGCTTAATAGATAGAGAGAGAAGAAACAACGCACCCAAGGGTCGCGCAGTAAATCGGCCAAGTGAAGCGGCACGGCATCGGGCGCGGGAGTCATGATGATGGCTCGACGCCACCAGCCCAGAAATATAAGGCTGATGAGCAGTAATAACGGCAGATAGGCGAGTGACATCAGCGCGAATCCGGCGCGAGGCGTAAAATGCTGCATCAACAGAGTCGGCGTAATCGAGGCTGTCAGAAGACCGATAAGCCCCAGCCCCTCGCGCCAGCCAGCGACACGTGTGCGTGCCGTCGAGCTTACATCCCACAGCCCGCCCAGCGCCTGATAATTGATGCTGACAATGCTGAATCCCGTGGTGCAGATGAAAATGCCGAGTGCCAACCATAGCAGTGGCATCGTGGTGAGGGGATGAAATACCATTACGAAGCCACTGGCGAGCATCACCAGCCCGAGCAACATAATCCATCGGCGCTGGCGATGAAATCGGTCGCTGATACTGCCAATGAACGGATCCTGTACCGCGTCAATAATCCTGAGTACAAGCAGCACTAGACCAATGGCGGCGAGTGGGACAGCCATTTGTGTCGCGTAAAAATCTGGTGCGTGAATGTAGATTGGCAAACCAGCAAACGCGAGGGGTAGAGCCAACAGCCCATAACGTAAGGCAAGCCCTGAGGATAGGCCTGATGGCGGGGTGGTCACGAAGCCGCGCCGAGTAACTGTTGGCGCAATGTTGGCTCGGAACTGCTGGCATCAAGCCAGATGCCAAAAAACCGTTCGGTGAATTGCGGATCTTTGATGCTGCCAATGGGCTTATCATTCCGATAAAAATAGGTATGACCCTTCGCGTCCCGCACTCCGGTGAGTGCCACGCCACGATCCACATCCGGAAAAATCTCGGCCATCTGTTGACGCCAGACGGCGAGCTGATCATCATCGCTCGCGCCCTGTTTTTTCATTTCTTCAATCGAGCGATCGGCGATATCCGCGCCGCTCAATTTTATTAAATAGTCCAGCCGTAGTGCAAACGGACGCTGGGGCGAGAAGGTTCCGCCTGGCGCATACAGAGTAGCATCGTAGACGCTCCAAAATAGAAACTCAAGACGTCCCTTGCCCACTTGCTGCGCTTTGGGCACATCGCGCGAAATGATCGTCATGTCGGCGACTGCCGGGGTACTCATCCCCAGAGTAAGGATAAGAAGGAGGGTAGCAAAACGAGTTTTCTTTGGGAACATGGGGCAAAGTTTCTAAGTGATTCGACAATTCATATATAATGCAGCCGGTAAAGAGTTCAAGCCGCAAATTCCATCACTCTG